>JBDSJK010000084.1:0-5025 GCA_039917535.1 Burkholderiales bacterium | reverse complement strand
CCTCTAATTCTGCGCCGGATGCTCTCTGTCGGGGGGGCGGCCAATGGCCAAGCGATGCGCGATCTCGATACCGTCCGTCAATCGATCGCCGGCCCAGTTGCCAACGCCGTTTTTGATGCGCCCTTCGCACCCATATTTATCATCGTAGCCTTCCTTTTGCATTTTTGGCTGGGAATGCTTGCAGTGGTATCCATACTGTTGCTGGTCGCGCTGGCTTGGCGCAACCAGCTGGCGACCCGTAAGAGCCTTGAGGGGGCCAATTTGATGCTGGCCCAATCCCATTCCTCGCAGCAAGCGGCTTCAGTTCAAGCGCAGACGGTGCGCGCGCTGGGTATGACCAGTGCGATGGTAGCACGGCAAATCTCGCTTCGTTCCGACGGCTTGGGCAAAATGGTGCAGTCGCAATTTCAAGGGAGCCGATTTGCCGCGGCTAGTCGCTTTCTCCGAATGTTTGTTCAATCAGCGGCCCTCGGCCTCGGAGCGCTGCTGGCGATTGCCGGCTACATTTCTTCGGGCGCAATCGTCGCGGCATCCATCCTGCTTGGCCGGGCGCTCCAGCCGGTTGAAATGTTGATTGGCGGCTGGTCGTCGCTTGGGTCTGCGCGTGTCGCGCTAGCTCGCCTATCAGACGTCTTGGCAAGACCAGACGATGCGGAGCGGATGCGGACTGCGCTGCCTAAGCCCACTGGCCAGTTGAGGGCCGAGGGGGTGGGGGTACGCCGTGCCGACGGCCAGCCAATACTTTCTGGCATTTCCTTCGCTGCCTCACCCGGCAAGATCACTGGCATCATTGGTCCCAGCGGATCAGGCAAAACGACGCTTGCAAAGGTGATCGCCGGAGCCACCCTCCCTGACGTCGGAACGGTGCGCATCGATGGCGCACAGCGTCAGGATTGGCAGCAAGACGAACTTGGTCACCATTTCGGATATCTACCGCAGGAGCCGAGTTTGTTTGAAGGCAGCATTAAAGACAATATTTCGCGTTTCGAGCGATGGTCGGAAAGTCAGCTCGACGATATCGACGCAAATACGGTCGCAGCTGCAAAGCAAGCTGGAGTGCATGACCTGATCCTCCAGCTGCCCCAGGGATATGACACCAGGCTTGGGCCAGGCGGCAGCGGCCTATCAGCTGGCCAGTCGCAGCGTATTGCATTGGCTCGCGCTTTCTTCGGTGAGCCTACGATCCTCGTCCTTGATGAGCCCAACGCGTTTCTCGACGCCGAAGGCGAAGCTGCACTGGTCGAGGCAATGAAGACCGCGCGTGATCGAGCCGCGACGATCCTGATCATCGCCCATCGCCGGTCGGTGCTCGAAATGGCCGACTTTCTTTTAGTACTTGAAGCTGGCCGACCGACCATGTTCGGCCCGGCTAACGAAGTGGTCGCCCGGCTGTCCGCGGCGCCGCAAAACGAGCCGACATCATGACCGTGCCGAATGTTACTTGGCTTGAGGAATCCAATACCGACTTGGTCGAAGCCGACGATCCTCGCCGTGATATCCGGCTCGGCGCGACGATTGGTATCGGTTTTTTCGTCGTGCTGCTTGGTTGGGCAGCGCTGGCTCCTCTCGACGCCGGGGTTTATGCTCCGGGCACGATCGCGGTCTCGGGGAACCGGCAGGCTGTCCAAAGTCGGGAATCGGGAATTGTTGGAATTATCCACATCCGCGAAGGGCAGAAGGTCAAGGCTGGCCAGTTGTTGATTGAAATGGCCGCCCCTGATCTGGTGGCGACTGAGCGCGCGCTAACCAATGAATATTTTAGCCTGCTCGCGCAGCGCGCCCGGTTGCTCGCGGAGCGCAACGGCCAGCGAGCATTCGCTCCGCCAGCTGAGTTTTCTATGCTGTCTGATGAAGACCGGCCCATCGCCCAACAGGCGCTGCAATTACAACGTTCACAGCTTCAAGCACGGTCGGGCTCGCTTTCCGCGCAATCCTCGGTGCTGGGCCAGCGTTCCAAACAACTGGCAGAGCAACAAGGTGGTTACGCACAGCAACGGATATCCGTTCGGGCGCAACAGCGCATCACGCAGGATGAACTGGTCGGTTTGAGGGACCTCGAGAAACAGGGCTTTGCCTCGATCAACCGGGTCCGTGCGTTAGAGAGATCTCTTGAAGAACTTCGCGGTCGCGAGGCCGCGCTAACCGCTGAAATGGCTGGGGCTGGTGAAGGCATGGGTGAGTCGAGCATGCAATCTTTGAGCCTACGCCGCGAAAGTGCTGAGCAAGCGGCGACGGAACTGCGGGATACGCAGACCCGATTGTCAGACATCCTACCCAAGCTGATTGGCGCGCGCCAGCAGCTGCAAAACAGCAAGCTACGCGCCCCGGTCTCTGGGCAGATTGTTGGATTGAACGTGTTCACAGTCGGCGGGGTAGTGGCGCCTGGTCAAACGCTGATGGACATCGTGCCAGACACGCGCAAGCTGGTCATCCAGGCACAGGTCAACCCAACCGACGCCGACGACGTGTATCAGGGACAGAAAGCGCAAGTCCGCTTTCTCAGCGTACACGACAGGACGCTACCGATGCTGGAAGGCACGCTCAAAACGATCTCGGCCGACCGGCTCAAGGACGAAAAGAGTGGTCAGTCATATTACATGGCGGAAATCGAAGTTGCGCCGGCCGAACTCGACAAAGTGCGTGCAGTGCTTGGCCAGGGGCAACTGCGTCCCGGGCTGCCAGTCGAGGCCGTACTTACCGCCCGCAAACGCACCGCGCTCCAATATATATTTGAACCACTAACGGCGAACTTTTGGCGGTCCTTGCGCGAGCAATGACCCCCCGCCCCTCCCCCGCGCTTCGCCTGGTTTCTCAACGGCATGACTGGCGCTGCTCGCGTCGAATTGGGTCACTTGAATGGTGGCGTTGGGTGAAGGCCACGGAAAATTGGATGCCTTCTTGCGGCGAATTGGGGTGACTTAGCGCACAGCCACTGATGACATTTTCGTACTTTTGTTATCAGTCGACTTGAGCGGGTATACTCGACCCTGGCAATCTTGCGGGAGGCCGAGTCTGGCCGCCGTACATTTATCACGACGTCAGCACGTGTTTTGGCGCGCACCGGGGGGTCGTTACGCGATATCCAGGAACTTGCTGGGCATCGGGCGCTCACCACCACTGAACGCTACATTCAGGGCAATAGAGACGCACAACGCAAGTTGATCAGCCTGCTCTAGCGCCACCTCCGCACCGCCTCCGCGCCTAGCACAACTCCGTCCTCGTTCGCCCTGGCCCTGCCATGCGCCTTGCCCTGGCCGTGGCCGTGGCCGTGGCCGTGGCCCGCGCTCTCGCTTGCGTCCCTCGCCCCTCGCCCCAGCTGTCTTTCAAATAAAGGAACCAGAAACATGCCGATTAGTGACCAGGAAAACTGCGACCAAAGCTATCCACGGCCCACCCCAGATGCGCCGGATCAATGCGCGATCGGATGCCCTAACGACGAGTTCCGGACGTCGTTGATGGGTGGAGAAGTGACTATCACGTCAGGCGTTCAGGCGCTGGGAAATGAAGCGCTCAAGTCCATTTTGCAGGCGGTGCGGGAGCATGATCGATTTGACGCCGACAATGATCCCCACGGCGAGCATGACTTTGGCTGCTTTACGTGGGGCGTCCACACGCTGTTTTGGAAAATCGATTATTACGACCAAGCAATGGAATTTGGGTCGCCTAACCCCGCTGAACCTAAACTCACCTGCCGCCTGCTGACCATCATGCTGGCGTCGGAGTATTAGCCGTGCGCGTCACCTTCATCTTGCCCTGTGTGAGCCGCCTACGGCCATTGCAGCAGGGCACTTTATCGCGCTTGTGTGGCGTCTATTCGATCCTCAATGCGCTTCAATTGTCACTGCACCCCCAACGTCTGACTAAGCTTGAGCGCCAAACCATCTACTTGCACGCCATCGCGTATCTAGCCCGCCGCCGGCAGCTGAAGCGCGTGTTGGGCGTGGGCATGGACCATGGCTTGTGGTGGGACTTGCGTGATGCGCTCATTGCTCACGTGAACGCCGTCTATCACGTGTCACTCAAGCCAATGCCAACGCTGTCGGGAACGGCGGCCATCGATCGGCAACGCACGGTGGGAGCAATAAAGCGAGAGGTGCGTCGGGGGAGGCCGGTTTTGGCCGTGTTTGGTGGAGCGTTGGATCACTATTCCGTCATTTGTGGCTACACGCCCCAACGCTTGATGCTGTTCGACAGTTCGGGGCTATCCTGGATAATCGCTGACAACCTTGGCTTGGGTGAGCATAGTCGACGGCGTTACACGCTGTGCCCAAGGCGCACGTCGACCATCATCCACGACTGGTAAAAGTCCACGTAACAGGTGCCCACGTGGCCCAAGCATTGAACTGATGGTGAAGCTCACAAAATATCATCAGTGAAGACGGTCCGGCGCTTTATTCCGCTGCTGATTTGCTACGCAAGCTTGTAACAAACCGGGATTCGCAAAATCACTACCAGATACCTCCGCTGTCGTGACGACCCATGACGTTGGAACTGTCCCATTAGACACGAGTTAGGCTTTCAGCCGACGTCCACCGTCGGTCCCGCCGAGGCCTTACGCCCCCCGCTCGGCCTCGGCGGGCGTTACTGGTTGCGGCCACGCTCAATTCGATGTCACCAAAGTTATAATCTACGTCCTACGCGGGAACTGGATTTCCAGTTTGCGGCAGCCCTGGAACCACGCTTGCCTGGACGACGGGGAACAAGCGTCAAAAGCACCCCGATCGACATCTAAATTTCCATTTCGCAAGAGGCATTCATCCGATGATGTCATTCAATCACTGCTGACCACCGGCGAATGACGCTCCGTTCGATCTATCTGTCTGCATCGGCGTATCAAACTAGCGACAGGACCGGACGAGAAAATGCCTTTATCCGGTACATCTCTTTGTCAGCGCGGTCGAGGACGTCTTCCGGAGCATCTCCACGTCGGACGACGCCGACGCCAACGGCTACGCTGAGTGGTAGGCAAACTCGCCCCACGCAAAATTCATGAGCATCCACGGTTTCGACAACCCGAAGGGCCAT
>JBDSJK010000083.1:0-3554 GCA_039917535.1 Burkholderiales bacterium | reverse complement strand
GCCAACAGCGTAGCGTTTGCAACGTGTGTTGTACGGATTTAGAAGAATGTTTGACTGCACTGGTTTTGAGCAACACCTGACGCAGTAAACTCATCAGGTTATAAGCCAACATCACCGTGTTGAGCGTGGCTTCAGTGGCCCAGAAATCCTGCAGATTGAAACTGTCCGCCGCAAAGTCATATTTCAGCTCTTTGATCCGATTCTCGCAATCGGCCCGTCCACGGTATAGACGCCAGATCACCTCTGCGGGTAAGTCCAAATCGGTGACCAACGCTGAGAAGCGCCACTGGCCAATCACCGGATCAGCGGCAAACAGAGTCAGTGTCTTGCCCTTGGCCGCAGGTCGCTGCGCAATATGCTGACGGATGCCGATCACCCAGCGTGGCTTCGACCACGTCGGCGCCTGATCGCTAAAGCGCGTCAACTCGATGCCGGGTTACTGGCTTGCCGTCCTCGTCGTGCAGTACCCACCAGCCCTGGGCATTAACCAGCGCCCGTTGCACGGGCTGCGTTTGACGCAGCGCAATGATGTGATGCAGCGCTTGGCTATCCAGGTGATCGAGGAAGGGCGCTGTCACTAAAGCCTGAGTCCGCCCGCAGTAAGCAGACTTGGTTGTCCCTAAAAGGGGACGAGCCACCCAGGCGGGGCACGGTATTGGCTAAGAAGGCCTGCGCATGGTTCGACGAATGACTGTTGCCCGGCCGCAGCCAGCAGTTGGCGATCATGCGCGTGTCGGCCACGAACGCCATCAGCGGGTGATGACTGTCAACGGCGATTTAAAACTGATACAGTTTTTCTTCGGGCAGCGATTGGCGCCACACCAAACCGATAGCATGAATTGGGTTAGCGGCTGTTCCGGACGGTAACCCCGATTGCTACCGAGTTGCGGCAAACCCGACGCGGCTAGGGCCGACTCAAACCCTAAGTGATCGAGCAGGCGTTTCATGATGCCCATCCCGCCCCACGCAGTGATCTCTTTGTCGCTAAAACGAAGCTCAAATTCCATGTCTGGCCGGGCACTGAAATCGCGATCGCTTATCCTACCCGGAATACCCCCTAAACGTCAGTCCAATCAACCTCTTGGCCTAATGGCTTCCATTAGAAATTAACGGCTAATGGAAAATCTCGGTTTAATCGATGCGATCACCACCGGCCGATGCGCGAATCGTTGCACCAATAGGCTATAGACGATGCGTAAATATGAGCGACGTGTATTGGCCGCGAGTCCGCGTACATGGCTCATATACTCGTCGAAGCGGCGCAGTTCGTCGTCCACCGGCGTATCTGGTTGTGCACGTTCGGCGATCTCGGCGCTGGCACGCAGCACGATGAGCAAGTGCCCGAGGGCCGCGCGCACATCCGTATACGTGCGACGTATCAGTCCAGCACAATTGCAGCGCGGCAAATGATGATCAAGAAATCGGGCAACCAGCGCTTCATCGATTTGCTTGGTCGCCAAGCGATTGCGTTTCATCCAGCACGCGAAATGGGAGACGCTGGCCTGATAGGAGCTAACGCTATGTGCGGAGTAGCGGCGTTCGGTCAGGTATGCGTGAATGTATCGAAATGCGTTGCGAGCGACTTGTCGCAAAGTCCATTATTTGTATTGCGGGGAATTTCTCGAGTCGAATCCATACCAGTCACCTGAAGTGAGGAACGCCCACTTCAAAACAACAGCGAAAGTGTGTAAAGTTCTTGATCTCCCTGCTTCCGCGACCACTCGGCAATACAATGCCCCGCACGAAACGCAATCTTCAACTCCGCATAGTTTCAAACTCTGCATAGGGGTCGATTCTGTATGAGAGGCATTTCTCCGCTCATGTTCATCGGACTGACTGATCATATTCGCCGGAACACGCAGGCGCATTTGGTCCGATCAAATGGCTACATCATTGTGTTAATTTGTTCTGATGTGAGCTTATTTAGCCCAATCACGCGCATCGTTTTTTCTGCTGAAGCAGATCCCACAATGAGTTCGATTTGCGTGGTTTCCAGCCATTTGCTACGTAGCGCGAGCAGTGCTTTGTTGGCCTTGCCTTGCTCAGGCGCCGCGGCGATGCGGACTTTGAGTCGATACCCCAAGATATGCCGACAATTTCCGACTTGCTCGCGCTCGGAACGACTTTGATACGCAACTCTAAGCCATCGCTATGACGGCGCAGGAAGGGGATTTCAGTTTCTAAGTAAGGCGTGGTCAAGAAGCGGCAGCAGCGCAAGCGCAGTGTCGATGAAGAGTGTTGCACCCCATTGGTTCACTGGTTTTGCATTGCCGAGATAGCCGTAGCGCGCAACGACGGGCGTCATGCCCGCAGCTAGGGATGCTTGTACGTCACGTTCATCGTCGCCGATGTAGAAAATATTTTTTGATGGCGCCAAGCGCAAGGTTTCCGCGGCCATGCGCAAGCTCGCCGGATCGGGTTTTGCGACGGGCACAGAGTCACCACAAACGATGCAGTGCGAGCGATGATCTAGATCTAGGCCGCGCAGCAACGGCAGCGTGAAGCGGCTGTGTTTATTGGTGACGATGCCCCACGGTAGGCCACGCTGATCAAGGTGATTGAGCACTTTGTCCATGCCGGGAAATAAGCGCGTGTGGTGATTGAGATTAGCTTCGTATAGCGCGAGGTAATCGTTCTTTAGCATTTCATAATCCACGTCGCCGGGCTTGATTGCAAAGCCCACTTCCAACATGCCGCGGGCGCCTTGCGAGACCAGGGGTCTGGAAAGCGCCAACGGGATTTCGCGCTTGCCATGTTTTTGTAGCAGTAAATTGAGCGCGTAGCCAAGGTCTGGCGCCGTGTCGGCTAGAGTGCCATCGAGATCAAAGAGCACCGCTTCAACCATCGGCGCGGCAGCCGATGATGTAGTTGACGCTGGTGTCGGTGCCCAACGAGTAAATTTGACTGAGCGGGTTGTAGCTCATGCCAATGACGTGATCAACGCGCAGCGCCGCGCTACGGCACATGCCGGTGAGTTCCGACGGTTTGATAAATTTTCCATAATCGTGGGTGCCTTTGGGGAGCAGATTGAGCACGTATTCCGCGCCGATAATGGCAAACAAGTAGGATTTGGGATTACGGTTCAACGTGGAGAAAAATACCCAGCCGCCGGGCTTAACCAGCGTTGCGCAGGCGCGCACGGTGGCGGCGGGATCGGGTACGTGCTCCAACATCTCCATACAGGTGACGAGATCAAAGCTATGGGGCTGTTGCGCCGCCAAATCCTCGGCTGCGATCAACCGGTAGTCGACCGTTTGGCCGCTTTCTATAAGGTGTAGTTTGGCGACTTTGAGTGGTTTATCGGCCAGGTCTATGCCTGTTACCGTGGCGCCGCGGTTCGCCATGCTTTCCGCAAGGATCCCGCCGCCACAGCCGACATCGAGAACGGTCTTGTCTTTCAGGGTTACCTTACGATCAATGTGATCAATCCGTAACGGATTGATCGCGTGCAACGGTTTGAACTCGCTATTCGGATCCCACCAGCGATGGGCGAGGTCTGCAAATTTTTTCAGTTCCAGTGGATCAACGTTCACGTGGTCATGCCCTCGGAAATT
>JBDSJK010000082.1:0-4762 GCA_039917535.1 Burkholderiales bacterium | reverse complement strand
GATTTCTACACCGGGGAGTGGCGCTTTTATGATCGTGCATTTGATTCTGATGGCCAGGAGCTTCAAACAACGGAGATATCTCGTAAGGTCGTCGAATGTAAACGCCGAGTGTGTTCGCATCTAGAGCATTTGGGCATCAAAGTTACAAGAGTATATTTAGAAACAAAGCAAGAGAGTGGTGTTCGGTTTAAGGTAATTGGCAAAAGTGGCGAGGAGGTTTTCTACATTCCACCAGCTTATATAAGAGCATTCCTTTCTGTTACAAAATAAATACCCAGCTCGTAAGCTGAGTTGAACGGGTCCGAATATTGGACCCGCTGTTGCGCTTCATGCTTCATTCCAACCTAAAGTGTCTAGCTCGCGTAGGGTGGGACGAGCCTGCGAATCCCACCACAACGACCATAATTATTTCCACTAATCATTTCTCTCTTTCACCGAATATCAAACCAATATCATCGGGATCACCTTGCGCCCAATCCGCGCCATACAACCCAAGCCGTACAAAACGATGAAACGAGGAGGGCCGTAGGGCAGAAAAGCGAAAGCGCCTTCCGCCGAATGCTAGCGGCATTTGACCTTCAACGTTTCACGTCTGGCGCAATTTAATCGTTTTGACGGCTCCGCCGATTGTCGCTCGAAGCTGGTCGACGGAAAGGCCGCATGTGGCTGTTGGCGAGGGCGCCGTTAGCGTTGTATGGCAACAATGGAATTCAGCCGGTAGGGCACAATCGCGCAGCATTGCAGCGAATGCAACGTGACTCCTGATAGCTTACGTAGGGTGGGCACGGCGCACGCGGATTCATTTCGCCGGCCAACGAACAGCGATAGCATTAAACGAAGAATCTATCGTCGCCATGTCGAGATCGATTGATGCAACGTGCGCGATGCGCCCCTACGCCGGCTCGAATTTCACCAACGCCCAGTGTGATTCATAGAACTGGAAAATCCATTCTGTGTTGCGTGGAGCATCAGCGGCTCGGCTATATCGATACACAACAGCACCGGAACCGATATCGACAGACGACCAGTTTGCGGACAACTCAAAGAATTCAGGGTCTAACGAGCAAAGGAAACTTACCTCGCAGCGAACTTGTGGGCCCAAAATTTCATTGAAGTGGTGATAGTAGAGCCCTCGGGCGGTTCGCTCCATTACGCTCTCATATACCTCGATAGGGAACGAGAACACGGTACGGCGACCAAGATAGATTCCCGCGTCGGAAAGGAACTCAACAGGCCGCATTCCCTGAAGGATCGTCCTACGGAGTTTCTTGTTCTTACGCAGTGTAGCCATGGAGTGTTCCTTCCACAGCTTCTTTGACTGTGGATGGTCAGTCCCTGTTTGCATCGTCAGGTATACTCGAAACTGCTCATCATGCTTTGAAGCGCCTTGATTACAGGTCAGGCAAGCAGGCACAGTAACTAAATTGCTCGGACGCGGCTTAGGAAAGATCGCACGAGGTGGCAAGTGATCCAACGTTGTCGCTTGGCGCACCCCGCAGATTGCACATATCCGAACCTTGGTCATTGAGCCCGCGCAGGGGGAGAAGAGCCTGCGAATCCCATCATAATAAATACAATAATTTCCTTAAACATTGCCCTCTTTCACCGAATGCCAATCCGTCCTCATCGACGTCACGCTGCGCTCAATCCTCATCATACAACCCAAGCTGCACATGGCGATGAAACGAGGAGTGAAGCCAATCGACCGGTGTGATCGCGTTGCTATCCGATGGGATAATAGTGGATGTATTCCGCGCGGCAGCGCAAGTTTTCCTCATCGCGGAAGGCGGCGGGATTCGCAGGCTCATCCCACCCTTGAGGCTACGAGGCAATATTGGCGAGGCTCGTGGAGTATGCATCGCCACGAGCCAATATCCATACGGGTCGTGGCGATGCTGTCGATTATTTCGTTTGCTCTGCCACTTCGTGAGCGGGCGAAAAAACCTGTCGTGATGTAGTCTGAAAGGGCATAGCCAATAAGCCTTTGAGTTCGATCACGGTCTTGGGATCACGAATTTCCGGAATGCCCAGCGTCATCGCGACGTGTCCCAGCGCCGGCGCGCGCGTGTAGGTGCCCAGCAGCCGATCCCAGAACGTGAAGCAAAAGCCAAAGTTTGAGTTAGTCTCGACACGATTGATGGAATGATGTACGCGATGCATGTCGGGTGTGACTAACACAGCCCGGAGAATTTCATCAAGCTTTTGTGGCAGCCGAATATTCGAGTGATTGAACATCGCGGTTACGTTGAGCAACGTCTCGAAAATGAGCACGGCAAGCACCGGCGGGCCTAGCGTGACGATGGCTATAAACTTGAGCGCCATCGAGAGTAATATTTCAATCGGATGAAAGCGCGTCCCGGTCGTGACGTCAAAATCGAGATCGGCGTGATGGACGCGATGCAGCCGCCACAACAAGGGTAGCGCGTGAAAAACCAGATGCTGAAGATAAATGGCAAAGTCCAGCAACACGACCGCCGCGACGATGGCCAACGTCTGTGGAATCTCCCAGATGCGCAGCAACCCCAGCGAATGCGCCTCGGCAAAGACGGCAAAGCCCACGGCGGCCGCCGGGAACAGAACGCGCACCAGCACCGAGTTGATCAGCAGGATTGCCAGATTGTTCGTCCAGCGCTTCACTTTAGATACGGTCAGTTCGCGGCGCGGTGCCAAGAACTCCCATGTCGCCATCGCTACGAGCATGACAAAGAACACCCCCACACGGAGCACTTGCTCATGGACCAGCACGAATTCGGTTAGCATCTTGGTTTCAGACTCGATTGCAGTTGATTACTATTGTATTCAATTGATCTATTGAATAATTGAAAGTATAATCTTTATCAACATCATGTCAAGACAAAGCCCCAAAGCCCTACTGTTCGAGCAGTTCGCGCGCATAGGCCAAGCTTTAAGCAGCGGCCCGCGCTTAGAATTGCTTGAGCTGCTTGCCCAGAGCGAGCGCAGCGTGGACGCGCTGGCTCAGTTGACAGGCCTCGCCGTCGCCAACACGTCGCGCCATCTTCAGCAATTACGCCAGGCGGGCCTCATCGTCGCGCGCAAGGAGAGTCAATTTGTTTACTATCGGCTCGCGGGCGACGAAGTGGTGCGTCTGATCTATGCGCTGGGCGCCGTGGGCGAGGCGCATTCGGCCGACGTGGATAAACTGGTCAAAATGTTTATGACCAACATGGATGCGCTCGAACCCGTTTCGGCTAAGGACGTGATCGAGCGTGCCCGCAAAGGCTTAGTGACCGTACTCGATGTGCGGCCGGCGGAAGAATATGCGGCTGGACACGTGGCTGGCGCGATCAACATTCCGCTGCCGGAGATCAACAAGCGTTTGCACGAGTTGCCGGCCAATCGCGAGATCGTCGCCTATTGCCGCGGCCCCTATTGTTTGATGGCGTTCGAGGCAGTGGCCCTGTTGCGCACGAAAGGCCGCAAAGCACGTCGCTTGCAGGATGGATTGCCGGAGTGGCGGCTGCGCGGACTCCCGATCGAAAGTAACAAGCTCAATTGACTCGCTTGCCGATCTATCTTGATTACAACGCCACTACACCCGTCGCGCTTGAAGTGGCCGATGCGATGCAGCCCTTTTTGCACGAAGCGTTCGGCAATCCGTCATCGTCACACGCCTATGGCCGTCGCGCTCATGAAGCCGTCGAACAAGCGCGCGCAGATGTCGCAGCGCTGATTGGCGCGCTACCCAACGAGATCATCTTCACCGGCTGTGCTAGCGAAGCAAACAATCTGGCGTTACGCGGTGTTGCGCACGCGCTGCAGCCACGAAAACGACATATCGTCGTCTCCGCCGTGGAGCATCCGGCAGTGCTCGAGCCCGCCCTTTGGCTTCAGACGCAAGGTTGGGAAGTAAGCGTCTTGGGTGTCGATCGCACTGGGAGGGTGAATCCTGCCGATGTCGAGAAGGTTCTGCGTGACGATACCGCGATTGTTTCCGTTATGCATGCGAACAACGAAGTGGGCACGATACAGTCGATCGCTACGATCGCGGCCATGGCTCACAGGCGCGGCGCGCTGATGCATACGGATGCGGCGCAATCACCGGGAAAAATCGCTCTTAACGTTGACGATCTTCAGGTTGATCTGCTGACCTTGGCCGGACACAAATTCTACGCAACCAAGGGGGTAGGTGCGCTATACGTTAGACGCGGCACTGTCATTCAGCCCGATATGCGCGGTGCCGGGCAGGAACACGGCTTGCGCCCAGGCACTGAGAACGTGCCCGCAATCATAGGGATGGGCGAGGCAGCCCGGCTGGCCGCAATGCGACTCTCGGAACAGGCCGCACACTTGCAATTGTTACGCGATCAACTGCACCGCTTGCTCGAAGCAGCCATTCCGGGCTTGATGCTAAACGGTGATCCCGTCAGGCGCCTACCCAACACGCTCAACGTGTCGTTCCCACGCGTGAGCGGGCGAGATCTGTTACGTATTGTCGATGCGGATGTTGCCGCCTCCGTTGGCTCCGCCTGCCATTCTGAAAGCGGCCAGGTGAGCGGGGTTCTCGCCGCAATGGGCATCGCTTCCCAGCAAGCGATGGGTGCGGTACGTTTCTCGGTTGGTCGATTTACGACGACGGATGAGATCCAACGCGCAGCGCAGGCACTGATCGCGAGTTGGGCGCAGCTCGTGCCGCGCTAGTTAATGCCAAATCGGTCAAGGCCAAACAGCAACGCAACGACGATGATTGCGGCGATGGGCCCGGCGACGGGATGAACGATGGAAGCCAGGATGGGTGCGACCA
>JBDSJK010000081.1:0-3454 GCA_039917535.1 Burkholderiales bacterium | reverse complement strand
GAAGCCTGGCACATCGGCGGCGCGCGGCCAGCGGAATCTTATCTGCGCGGCGAAAAAATACTGCAAGCCGCGCGCGCCAGCGGTGCTCAAGCGATTCATCCCGGTTACGGGTTTCTCTCTGAAAACGCGGCATTTGCGCGAGCATGCTCTAATGCAAGCGTGGTGTTCGTCGGCCCGAGTCCCGAAGCCATCGATGCGATGGGCTCAAAAAGCAATGCAAAAGCGTTGATGGAAAAAGCCGGTGTACCGGTCGTACCGGGCTATCACGGTATCGAACAAGCGCCGGAATTTTTAGCTAAGGAAGCAAGTCGCATCGGCTATCCGCTGTTGATTAAAGCCGTCGCAGGCGGCGGCGGAAAAGGCATGCGCTTGGTCCATCGCGCGCAGGAATTTCTGCCGCAGCTTGAAGCAGCAAAACGCGAAGCGAAGAATGCCTTTGGCAATGACGATGTGCTCATCGAACGCTATGTGCAAGGCCCGCACCATATCGAGTTTCAGGTGTTCGGCGACCACCTTGGAAACACTGTGCATTTGTTCGAGAGGGAATGTTCCATTCAGCGCCGCCATCAAAAGATACTTGAAGAGACTCCTTCACCTTTTCTCGACGATTCACTGCGTGAAAAAATGGCAGCGGCGGCCGTCGCTGCCGCCAAGACGATAGGCTACACCAACGCTGGCACCGTCGAGTTTATAGCCGGCGAAGATCGCGAATTCTTTTTCATGGAGATGAACACTCGGCTCCAAGTAGAACATCCTGTTACCGAATTGACCACCGGGCAAGATCTTGTCGAATGGCAGTTGCGCGTGGCTGCAGGCGAGCCGCTGCCGCTGTTGCAAAACGAAATCACGCGCTCTGGCCACGCCATCGAAGTGCGCATTTGCGCGGAGAATCCTCACCATCAATTTCTTCCCCAGATTGGCCGGCTCGATCGTTACGTTTACGATGATAGCGCCGATGGTGTGCGCGTCGACACCGGCGTGACTGAAGGCGACGAGATCGGTATCTTTTACGATCCGATGATAGCCAAGCTGATCGTGCATGGGCATGATCGCCGCCACGCGCAACAGCGATTGTCCGCCGCGTTGCACGCAACCGCCGTAGTTGGCGTGAAGACCAATCTTGCTTTCCTGACCAAGCTGGTGGGCCACGAAGCATTTTCACGCGGTGACGTGGATACGCATTTCATCGACAAGCATGGAACATCTCTACTTGCACTGCCGGAACGAACGCCCAGCGACGCGCTGATATTCGCGTCAGTCGCCGCCTTGCGCCGCCAAGAAATTCGCGATGAACACTCTCGCTCACCGTGGGCTATGGCCTCCGGCTGGCGCTTGAATGGCGCGGCTAGACGTTCGCTATCATTCACTGATCCGCTGGCAAATGAAACGATCGAGATAAGTGCTAAAGGCTATGACGGCCAATATCAAATCAATTTGCCCGACCGCGCCGTCCACGTCGTCGTGGAGCACGTCGCAGGCGATAAATTTCAGCTTGCCATAAATGATCAGATCAAAAGTGGATACATCTTCGCGCACCAATCACAGCTTGCCATTCATGTCGATGGCGAGCGCTACGAACTCACGCTCATCAACCCCTTTGCATTTGAACACGCTGAAGAAATGCATCACGGCCGTCTCACTGCACTGATGCCGGGCCGCATCGTTAAAGTCATGGCGCAAAGCGGTGATGAAGTCAAAAAAGGCCAAGCGCTGCTAATCATGGAAGCGATGAAAATGGAACACACCATCCACGCGCCGCTGGATGGTGAAATCGAGCGCGTGTTCTATCGCGTTGACGACGTGGTTCCTGCGGACGCGCCGCTGTTCAGTTTTAAACAGCAAGTTTAGTTTTCTAATACGACTGGCCCGCAGGCCAATACCAATGCGCCTGTCAGGCTATATTGCCACGAGCCAGTATCCATGCGGCTCGTGGCTATGCCCTGTGAACCAACCAAATAGAGGGCATCAGTCATCGACTGTCGGTGACATGGAAGCTACGCGCTCACATACTTCCCGCGTCTGGGCGTCGAACTCGTGTAGGGCGCATTGCAATGCGTCGTATGTAAGGCGGTGCGTTCAATGATAGCGTTGCACAATCAAATTTTGCACTGATTCATGGTTTGTGATTTTTATCGTGGCTGACATGCGGCGCATTGCAATGCCCCCTACGGCCCTTCACCCTCACATTGTCCGTTCCATGATCAAGTTGACTGTCGTGATTCCAACGCATCGTTTTAAACCCAATCAAAAGTTAAGTAACGACGAACGTTATTTTAAAAAACATACACGGGGACAACAACCAACTTGTTGTTCTGCGAGATATTGATCCTAAATCATATTTGAAGAGCAATTGGCCTGCAGCCCAATACCAGTGCGGCTGTCAGGCCACGCAACGCCAACAGGCAATATCCACGCGGCTCGTGGCAATGCTTCTGAAATCGACCAGATGCTGCCTCGTAGTTTCGGCAACACGCTCCGACAAGATATAATTCCGTTTTGTCTTGCAAGGAAACATCATGGCTGCCAATCCCGATTACCTCGCGTCGCAAAGCCAGGCCGCGAAGATTATTCCGACGGTAAAACTGCTCATCAACGGCGAGTTCGTCGAATCCCGCAGCACCCAATGGCGCGACATCGTCAATCCGGCGACGCAGGAAATATTGGCGCGCGTACCCTTTGCCACCGGCGACGAAATGGAAGCGGCCATTGCTTCCGGTAAAGCGGCGTTCAAGACCTGGAAAGACACACCGCTGCCGGCGCGGGCGCGGATTTTTCTCAAGCTTCAACAACTGATACGTGACGATATGTCTCGCCTCGCCGCTGCGCTGACGGCAGAGCAAGGCAAGACGCTGGTCGATGCCGAGGGTGATATTTTTCGCGGTCTGGAAGTGGTCGAATATGCTTGCTCCATCGGCTCGCTGCAGATGGGCGAATTCGCCGAAAATGTCGCCTCGGGCGTAGACACCTACACCCTGCGCCAGCCGCTCGGCGTGTGCGCGGGCATCACGCCGTTTAATTTTCCCGCGATGATTCCGTTGTGGATGTTTCCGATGGCTATCGTATGCGGCAACACGTTCGTATTAAAACCCTCGGAACAAGTGCCGATGACGTCGATGCTGCTTGCGGAACTAGCGCTTAAAGCCGGTGTGCCGCCCGGTGTGCTCAACATCGTGCACGGCGGCAAGCAAGTCGTCGACACGTTGTGCAGCCATAAAGACATTAAGGCAGTGTCCTTCGTCGGCTCCTGCGCGGTCGGTGAACACGTTTACAAACTCGGCAGCGAAAACGGTAAGCGCGTGCAAAGCATGATGGGTGCGAAAAATCATTGCGTAATTTTGCCAGACGCCAATCAGGAGCAGTCGCTGAACGCCTTGGCTGGCGCGGCTTTCGGCGCGGCTGGGCAGCGCTGCATGTCAATTTCTGTCGGCGTGATGGTGGGCAAAGCAAACGAATG
>JBDSJK010000080.1:0-2866 GCA_039917535.1 Burkholderiales bacterium | reverse complement strand
CCCTGCGCGAATCGCTCTATCGCCGCGACGACTTTTTTCAAGCCAACGGTGTCGGCGTAGAACATCGGACCGCCGCGATACGGCGGAAAGCCGTAGCCGCTGAGATACACCACGTCGATGTCGCTGGCGCGCAGCGCGACGCCTTCTTCCAAAATCTCTGCGCCGGAGTTGGCCAGTGCATACATGCAGCGTTCGACGATCTCGGCATCCGAAATTTCGCGGCGTGTGATACCTAATGACTTCGAATGATTGATGACCAATTCGTCAATGATGGGATCGGGTATGGGTTTGCGGTTGCCCGCTTCGTATTTGTAAAATCCTGCGCCAGTCTTCTGTCCGTAGCGCCCCATCTCGCAAATCTTGTCGCCGACAGTGGAATACAATTGGCCGGGATCGGCCGCCGTGCGGCGCTTGCGTATCGCCCAGCCGATATCGAGGCCGGCAAGATCGCTCATGGCAAATGGCCCCATGGCCATGCCCCAGTTTTGCAGGGCGGCGTCGATCTGCTGCGGCAACGCGCCTTCTTCAACTAAAAAGCCTGCTTGGCGCAAATATTCTTCCACCATGCGATTGCCGATGAAGCCGTCGCACACGCCCGACACCACGCCGACTTTGCGCATTTGCTTCGCGAGTTTCATCGTTGTCGCCAGCACTTCTTTGGACGTCTTTTTGCCACGAACAATTTCCAGCAAACGCATTACGTTCGCCGGGCTAAAGAAGTGCGTGCCGATCACGCTTTCCGGCCGCTTGGTGATGGCGGCGATGGCGTCGACATCGAGCGTCGAGGTGTTGGTCGCGAGAATCGCGCCGGGCTTGATGACGCGATCGAGTTCGGTAAAGACTTTTTTCTTCACGTCCATTTCTTCGAACACCGCTTCGATCACTATGTCAGCATCTTTTAAGTCGTCGTAAGACATCGTGCTTGAAATCAGCGCCATGCGCTGATCCATGTCCCCTTGTGAGAGGCGGCCCTTGGCGACGGTGCTGGCGTAATTTTTCTTGATGGTAGCCAACCCGCGATCCAGCGCATCTTGTTTCATCTCCAGCATCTTGACGGGGATGCCGGCGTTGGCAAAATTCATGGTAATGCCGCCGCCCATGGTGCCCGCGCCTATAACGGCAGCCAACTTGATGGGAATCGTCGCGGTGGAGTCGGGCACGTCGGGAATCTTATTCGCTTCGCGTTCGGCGAAGAAGGCATGGCGCAGCGAGGCGGATTCCGTTGTCGCCATGAGTTCCATAAAGCGTGTGCGCTCGTTGGCATAGCCTTCGTCGTAGGGAACCTTCGCCGCATCTTCCACACAATCAAAACATTTCAGCGGCGCGGGATAACCTTTCGATTGCTTTTCCACTTCTTTGCGCGCCATGGGCCAGAACATCATCGCCACGCCCGGCACTTTAACTTTCATATCGCGGATGCGGCGGATTGGCTTGCCGTCCGCGACGATTTGCTCTGCGAAGGCGATGCCCGCTTGAAGCAAATCACCCTCCGCGAGAGAATCGACAATGCCGAGCTCCAGCGCTTTGCTGGCTTTGACCGGGTCGCCGCCACAAATCATGCGCAATGCCGCTTCCGCGCCGATCAAACGTGGCAAACGCTGCGTGCCGCCCGCGCCGGGCAACAAGCCCAACTTCACTTCCGGCAAGGCGCATTGCACGTCCGGGCCTGCGACTCGATAGTGACACGCCATCGCCAATTCCAAACCGCCGCCCATGGTCGGGCCGTGCATCGCAGCGACGATAGGCTTGTTCACGGTGTCCATATATTCCGTCAACTCACGCAGATCCACTTTGCTCGCATTGCGTGGCTTACCGAATTCCGTGATGTCCGCGCCGGCGCTGAAATTGCGATTCGCGCCGATCAGCATAAACGCTTTAACCGATGCGTCAGCATGACCCGTCTCGAGATGGTCTTTGATCTCCTGCAGCAACCCACGTGTCTGCGTCAGCGCGTTGAGCGGCGGGTTGTTTAGCGTAATGACAGCGATGGCGCCATGTTTTGAATATTGAGCGAGTGGCATTTTGATCCTATCAAAGTGAAGTCGGTTGAGTGCAAATTATCGCGTCATACTATTACCGGCGCGACATTGGAAGTGAATTGAATAATATTATAAAGCTACGAACGAATCATGGGCGAATTCATGTTATTTTGGCAAATCAAGTTGTTTGACACGGAGCAGATGAAGAGCGCAATCGCGCAGCATTGCTCCTTACGGGTTTGCGATGATTACTCGTAGCCGCGATGGAGCGCATTATTCAGCGTAGATACTGTTATTGATGTCAAGCAATATTATGCAGTGATAAATCAAAAGGTATAGCAGACCTCATTACGCCACCGGCCCTAAGAACGCTCAACGGTTTTGTTGTGCATCGGCATAGTAGGTCTGCTTCAAGAAATATGCGACATCGTCGATTTCCGCATCGCTCTATTTCACTTTCACGAACTCTGGCCAGAGTTGGTTTGCGTGCGTAAATCGAAATACGGGTTGTGCGACTGATAACGATCCTTGTACATATCGTCTTCGTGGCAGCCGCGGCAAATGCTGTCGTGCAGCGCTTGGCCACGCCGCAACTGTTCGTCGATAGCAGCGGCTTGCGGCACGAACGTGCCGACAAAGAGAACCAGTAGCAACAGTGCCACGCTCGATGTTTGAGTATGCATAGCGATCCCCGTTATCGGTTAGCCGCTGTAGGAGCCGAGGCTTTTACCGCCGCACACATAGAGTGTTTGCCCGGTCATGTACCACGCTTCTTCCGACGCAAAAAAATGCGCGGCGTAGGCGACTTCTTCAGGCGTTCCGATCTTCGCTAGCGGCTGCGCTTTCTTGAGTTTTTCCTGAACGTCCTCGCGCAAATTGCGATACAG
>JBDSJK010000079.1:0-7980 GCA_039917535.1 Burkholderiales bacterium | reverse complement strand
GGCTCGGCATTGAGGTGGCCAAAGACAAACTGGATTGTGTGCTATTGCATGCGGCAGCGAAACGTAAACATAAAGTCGTTGCGAATACCCCCCAGGGATATGCGGCGCTGAGTCACGGGCTCCTCGCGTTTCTTCCGCCCGGCCCGGCGGCAGCGGCGGTTTATATCGTCATGGAGGCGACCGGGGTGTATTGGCAAGCCGTGGCCTTGCACCTGACTGACGCGGGCTATCGGGTGAGGGTCGTCAATCCGGCCCAGATCCAGGCCCATGGGAGTTCGCGTGGCGTTCGTACCAAGCGCGACAAAGTAGTCAACAGACTACAAGTCGATGCGGCGCTGATTGCCGATTTCGCCCAGACGATGAAGCCCGATCTGCGGCGGCCACCGTCCCCCTGGGCGCGCGCGTTGCGCGCCCAGGTGATGCGCTTGGATGGGCTGATCCGCATGAAGACACAGGAATTGAACCGCTTACCGGTCGCAGCCGAAGCCGTCAGCGACCGCGTGGCACGACACATTGCCCGGCTCGGTGCGGAACTCGATCCTCTCACGGCGGAGATTAAACGCAACCTCCATGACGATCCGGAGTTGCACGGGAAAGCAGCGTTGCTGGATAACATTCCGGGGCTGGGTGAGCGAACCAGTCCGGTATTGTTGTCGTTTATCGCAGATATCAGCCGGTTTGCAACAGCGCGTCAAGTAGCGGCCTATGCGGGTTTGAACCCGAAGCTGCATGAATCAGGCAGCAGCGTAAAGGGGAAGCCGCGCCTCTCCAATATTGGACACGCGAGCTTGCGCAAAGCACTGTATATGCCGGCAATGGTGACGTTGTACAAAACGGCGTGGGGTAAGTTGTTTCGTGCCCGGTTAAGCCAAGCCGGCAAGCCGGCCAAACTGATCATCGGCGCCATGATGCGAAAATTGCTCCCTGTCGCCTATGGCGTGCTGAAATCCGCTAAACCATTCGATCCTAATTTGCATAATAATGCTTGTCAGTAATAACAGTATCTACCGCGCTTTCGCGTTATGAACACCAAAGCCACGTCATTGCCGCGTAGGCGGGAACCCAATTGCTGTCGCTCAAAGCTACTTGTGTCCCACCCTTGCGGGGCGCGTTCGGCTTTGCAAGCCCGGCCCGTTTCGCAGGCGGCTTGTGCCCAAGCCGCAATCCCTGCTCTACCCTGCGCGGGGACGACAATCACTTTGCTTTTTTACGCGGTAGGGTGCAGTGCATTGCGCCGTATGTCTGGAAGACCGCGCGGATTGGACTTCCTGGAGCACATTGCCCGGAGCGCCGCATCCAGTCTAGTTCCTGGCGTATCGCTGTTGACGTTGACGAGCAGAGGCGTTATGGTCGCACATCACGACACGGTCACAATAAACCATGACGCATTCAGCACAAATTCGGTTATTTTTTCAGTCGCAATTATTCCTCTTTAGCTTTTTGTTTTTAGCGGTTGCTCAAGCTGCCGAGATCGTTAATTTTTCTCCATCGGGTGAAGTCAAAGGCGTCCGTCAAGTCACCGCGCGTTTTTCGTCGGCGATGGTGCCGTTTGGTGATCCGCGTGAACTTTCGCCGTTCACAATAAGCTGTGACCCCACAGACGTTCAACAAGGCACCGGACGTTGGGCGGATACGCGCAATTGGGTGGTCGACTTCGGCCAGGATTTGCCCGCGGGCGTTCGTTGCGATTTTAAGATTAAGCCTAACCTCAAAGCTCTCAAGGGCGATAGCATCACCGGCACCCAAGATTTCTCCTTTACCACCGGCGGGCCGGCGATCGTTCAGACGGAGCCCTATGAAGGTTCCGTGATAGCTGAGGACCAGGTCTTTTTGATCGCGCTAGATACGGCGGCAACGGTTGGGTCTATCGAGAAAAACGTCTACTTCGATATCGAAGGGGTGAATGAAAAAGTTGGCGTGACCGTGTTGCCACACAAAGAACGCGATGTCTTGCTCAAGGAGCATCGATATTTTTTGAGTGAGCATTTCTCTCGGCTATATCCAGGTGAAAATTTTTTCGCGACGGTCGAAAAGGGCAAAAATAATCCGCGCGATAAATTTTTGAAGCAACTGGCGGCGGAAAACTCCAGCCTCTTCGCGTTGCAGTGCAAGCGCGCGTTGCCGAACAAGAAGCAGGTTCGCTTAATGTGGAGCAAGGGCGTGAGCAGCGTAAGCGGCATCGCAAACCGGGCCGATCAACCCATTGCCTTTGAAACTCGCGAGACGTTTAACGCGCGGCTCAATTGCGAACGTGTGAACGCAAAGAGCGATTGCATCCCGCTGCTGCCCATTACGCTAAGTTTTAGCGCGTCGATTGCTACGGCGGCGGCGAAGACTGTCATGTTGATTGGCGCCGATGGCAAGCGGTATTCGCCCGAGGTTAAATCGCACGAGGGCGAACCTCAAGATTGGATTAGTGAATTAAAATTTGTCGGGCCGTTTCCTGAAAAAGCCCAGTTCAATTTGGAAATTCCTGCCGGACTTAAGGACGACGCGGGGCGAGAGCTAGCCAATCGCGAGCGTTTTCCGCTTACCGTGAAAACCGATGAGTACCCACCGCTCGCAAAGTTCGCCGCGAATTTCGGCATCATCGAAGCCAAGGGCGATCGAGTTTTGCCCGTTACTGTGCGCAATATCGAAGACAAGATTTCGCTCAAGGCTGCGACCGTTCCGGGTAAGACGATGCACGTCGGCAGCATCGGCGCGGAACAAAAAATCATCGCGCTGCTGAGTCGGCTTCGCTACATGGAGAACAAAGAGAACACTTCATTTTTTTCCGGCGCGGAACAGACTAAGGCTATTCTGCTGCCCAAACCGGGCGGAAAGAAAGAATTTGAAGTGATAGGCATTCCACTCAAAGAGCCGGGCTTTCACGTGGTGGAGATTGCGAGTCCACGGCTTGGTGCGGCGCTGCTGCAAAAGCAGAAACCCTACTATGCGCGCAGCGCCGCGCTGGTGACCAATCTCGGTGTGCATTTCAAATGGGGCGTGGCCTCGTCGCTGGTTTGGGTGACGAGTCTCGATCAAGCAAAGCCCGTTGCCCAAGCCGACGTTACCGTGCGCGATTGTCAGGGCCACGTTCATTGGCAAGGCAAGACCGACAAGGATGGCATCGCACGCATCTCCGATCATTTGCCGCGCGATGAGACGTTACCTTCATGTGACTATCTCGGCCGCATCTTGATCGTATTTACACGCGCGGGCGATGATCTTGCCTTTGCGCAAAGTGATTGGAACGAGGGCATCGCCACGTGGCGATTCAACATAAATACGGATTTCAGCAACGAGCGTGAGGCGGTGCATACCATCTTCGCGCGCACGCTGTTGCGCGCGGGAGAGACCGTGCACATGAAACATTTGCGACGCACGCGCAGTGCGCAGGGCTTCGATATTCCTCGCGCCGATACGGGTGACGGCAAACTCATCATCGCGCACATGGGCACGGAACAAAAATTCGAGGTGCCCGTGAAGTGGGATGAATCCGGCATTGCGGAATCGACCTGGACGATACCAAAAGAAGCAAAACAAGGTCAGTATTCCGTAATGGTGGGCGAGCGTTATGCAGGAAGTTTTCGCGTTGAGGCGTTCCGTGTGCCGACCATGCGTGCCATTGTGAAACCACTTGTGACGCCGTTGGTCAATGCCAGTAAAGCCGATCTCGATATTCAACTTAACTATCTTGCCGGTGGTGGCGTCGCGGGTGCGAAGGTGCGGCTCAACAGTTTGCTCGAGCCGAGGAGCGTTTATTTTCCCGATTACAACGACTATCGCTTCGCCGCAGGGAATGTCAAAGAAGGCGTTGAGAAAGCAGCCCGCGATAATGCGATGACGGACGAGGGCGAACTGCCTACACCTTCCGGCAACGATAAAGTACAGCCGTTGGGCAGCGAGAATCTCGTGCTTGACGGCCAAGGCGCCGCGCGCACCACCATAGCCAAGTTGCCCAAAATTGAAACGCCAAAAGATATTCTCACAGAGCTTGAGTATCGCGACGCTAACGGAGAAATTTCCACCGTCGCCACCCGAGTGCCGCTGTGGCCGGCGAAGCTATTGCTCGGGCTTAAGCCCGACAGTTGGGCGATCAGTAAAGACAAACTCAAGTTCTACGCGTTAGCCGTCGACGTGAACGGCAAGCCGATGAAGGACGTTGCGATCATGGTTGACCTATTGCACCGCAAAACCTTATCCCATCGCAAGCGCCTGGTGGGTGGCTTTTACGCCTATGAAAACGTGAACGAGGTAAAGCGTATCGCCGCCGCCTGTCAGGGCAGCACCGATGCCAAAGGCCTGCTCATTTGTGAAACCAAGTCGCCTATCTCGGGCAACATTATTTTGCGCGCAGAGGCCAAGGACGATACCGGAAACATTGCGTATACGAACACCGATGTATGGGTGGCGGGATCGGAGGATTGGTGGTTCACCCAGTCCAACGACGACCGCATGGATTTGCTGCCGGAGAAAAAACGTTACGAGCCGAATGAAACGGCCACATTGCAAGCACGTATGCCTTTCCGGCAAGCCACCGCGTTGGTCAGCGTCGAACGCGAAGGCGTGCTAGAAAGTTTCGTCACCGAACTATCGGGTAAATCGCCCGTGGTGAAAGTGCCCTTAAAGGGCGGTTATGCGCCAAACGTATTCGTGTCGGTATTGGTGGTGCGCGGCCGCGTGGGTGACGTACAGCCGACCGCTTTGGTCGATCTGGGTAAGCCCGCGTTCAAGCTGGGTTTAGCGGAAATAAAAGTCGGTTGGCGCGAGCACGAACTGAAAGTAAAAGTCGATCCTGAAAAGACCGTCTACAAAGTTCGCGACCAAGCGAAGATCCGCGTCCACGCTGAACGCGCCGACGGCAAGCCGTTACCCAAGGGCGCGGAAATTGCCCTGGCCGCCGTCGATGAAGGTCTGCTGGAATTGATGCCAAACGCGAGTTGGAATTTGCTCGACGCAATGATGCACGAGCGCGGCCTTGGTGTTGAAACGGCCACGGCACAAATGCAGGTGGTTGGGCGGCGTCATTACGGGCGCAAAGCCCTCGCAACGGGTGGCGGCGGGGGTGCGGCGGCGGGTCAGGCAACGGCGCGGGAAATGTTCGACACACTATTGTTTTGGAAGGGCCGGATCACACTGGACGAAAAAGGTAACGCGACTATTTCCGTGCCGTTGAACGATTCGCTCACGTCATTTCGTATTGTTGCCATTGCCAACGCCGACGCGGGTTTGTTTGGCACGGGCGCGGCGACCATTCGCGCAACGCAAGATCTGATGCTGTTCTCCGGCATGCCGCCGCTAGTGCGCGAGCAAGATCAGTTCCACGCCGCGGTGACGTTGCGCAACGCGACGGAACAAAAGCAAAGCGTAATAGTGAAGGCCACCGTGACGGCGAGCAACCAAGGAACATTGGGCAAATCTCTTGAGCTCGCGACGCGAGACATTACCATCAAGCCGGGTAATGCGGAAGAGGTGACGTGGCTCACTGCCACGCCGATCAATGCCGATCAATTGTTGTGGGACGTGACGGTGAACGGCACATCCGGCGGCAATCCAATAGCGGACCATATCAAATTCACTCAGCAAGTGGCGCCCGCCATTAAAGTCCGCACGCTGCAGGCCACTTTGTTGCAGCTCGATAAAGCCATGGATATCGACGTGGCGCTGCCCAAAGATGCCGTGCCGAATCGCGGCGGCATCAAGATCGATTTGTCGCGCTCACTCGCCGATCAGCTTAGGGGCGTACGCGATTATATGCGCGACTATCGCTACTCGTGTCTTGAGCAGCGCGTGTCGAAAGCTATTGCCCTGAACGATGACGGCCTTTGGACCAGTATTGATCAGGCGCTGCCGGGCTATCTCGATCAGGACGGCCTGGCAAAATATTTCACCGACATGCGCAGCGGCAGCGACGTGCTGACGGCCTATGTGCTCAGCATTGCCGACGCAAGTGAGCACCCGTTACCCGACGCTGCAAAAGCGCGCATGCAAGAAGGTTTGCGTAATTTCATACAAGGGAAAATCAATCGCGATTCTTCGCTACCGACGGCTGATCTTGCGTTGCGCAAGCTCGCCGCGTTTGCTGCCCTGAGCCGCAGCGATCCCGCACCCGATCCGACCTGGCTGACTTCCATCAGCATCGAGCCTAACCTGTGGCCGACCTCGGCCGTGTTGGATTGGCTGGATATTTTGCAGCGCGTTCAGGCCATGCCCGATCGTGATCTAAAGCTTAAGGAAACCGAGCAGATTCTGCGCAGCCGCTTGAATTTTCAAGGCACCCTCATGGGCTTCTCGACGGAGCGCAGCGACAATCTTTGGTGGCTGATGGTGTCCGGCGACAGCAATGCAAATCGCGCGGTGCTGAGCTTGCTCGATCAGCCGGCATGGCGTGAAGATTTACCGCGCATGGCGAGAGGCGCCATTCAGCGCCAGCATCGCGGCCATTGGAACACTACGATTGCCAATGCCTGGGGCGCGCTCGCGCTGCGCAAATTTTCGCAAGTGTTTGAAGCCGTGCCCGTTGCCGGCTCCACGTCCGCAAGCCTCGCGCAGAATCAGCAAGCTTTCAATTGGCAAAGCAACACGCTTGCCGGCACGCTAAATCTGCCGTGGCCGCCGAGCGCCACGGACAAACTCGCGCTGCAGCATCAAGGCAACGGCAAGCCTTGGGTGACGGTCAGCAGCCGAGCCGCCGTGCCTTTAAAAGCGCCGCTGATGAGCGGCTTCACCATTGCACGCACCGTCACCGCCATCGAGCAACAAGAAACCGGCAAGTGGAATCGCGGCGATGTGCTGCGCGTGCGCCTCGATCTCGATGCGCAAACCGACGTGACGTGGGTCGTCGTCGACGATCCCATTCCCGCGGGCGCGACGATCCTAGGTTCAGGATTGGGTCGCGATTCGCAAATCATGACTCAAGGCGAAAAGCGCGAAGGTTGGGTGTGGCCCTCGTTTGAAGAGCACGCCCATGATGCCTTCCGCGCCTATTACGACTATGTGCCAAAAGGAAAATGGAGTTTCGAATACACCCTGCGTCTCAATACTGCGGGCGACTTCCGCTTGCCGGAGACGCGTGTGGAAGCTATGTATGCACCCGAGATGTTTGCGGAGTTGCCAAACTCGACGCTCGCGATTCAGGCCTCGGAAGAGATGAGCTTCCTTACCAAGGCTAAGCGTTGGTTGGATACTTTGTGGAAATAGCGGCGATGTTACTCAATTTCCACATCATTAGAATCATAATTTTGGCTTCGTAATGACCCTATGAGGTGCTCGATGGCGAGGCCGGCACGCGCTGCGGAGGTATTGGAAATGGCGCAGGAATGGGAGGCCGCGCTGGGCCGTAGCCGTGGCCCTATCCTCGGTCTATAACCTGTTGCGCCGCCACGGTTGGCGTAAGCGGGCACCGGACACTCGTCCCCTTTCCGGGAAACGCCCTCCCCAAAGCGATCCTGCCGCGCAGGACGCGTGGAAAAAACTCCCCGAAATCTTAGCCGACCTCATCCACGCCTGGCCCGATACCCACCCGGTCAAGCCGATGTTCCAGGACGAGGCCCGCTTTGGCCGGATCAACGATGTGCGCCGCTGCTGGGCGCCCAAACCGGTGCGCCCGCTGTGCAGGGCTATGTTAACCCACGAGTACACCTATGCCTACGGCGAGGTGGACGGGGTCAGCGGCAAGTTGGATTCCCTGATCCTGCCGCACGTCAACACTGAGTGCATGCCGCTGTTTCTCGACGCGGTCGGCGTGCGCCATCCGGCCTGCCGCATCATTATGGGGCTCGACGGCGCGGGCGGGCTTGCCGGGGCCCTGAATCCACCTCACAACATGAAACGCTTAACGCTGCCGCCCTATGCCCCGAACTCCATCCGGTCGAACCTCTCTGGCACGAGTCGCGCGAGAAATTCTTTCCCCCTTCGCCTTCGATTCTATTGTCGCGCTGGAAGCGCCCTGCAAATCAGCCTGCTTGCCCTCGAAACCGATTGAAATTCAACCCC
>JBDSJK010000078.1:0-7912 GCA_039917535.1 Burkholderiales bacterium | reverse complement strand
CTGGCGAAATCACCCGCGAGCAATTCATCGAACTCATCGCTTCGTCCGCGCCGTCACCTGGACACTGCAACACCATGGGTACGGCGTCCACCATGAATTCCTTGGCGGAAGCGCTCGGCATGTCGCTCCCCGGCTGTGCCGCGATCCCAGCGGTACATAAGGACCGCGCGTCAATCGCTTACGACACCGGCAAGCGCATCGTTGAAATGGTGTGGGAGGATTTGCGGCCGTCCAAGATCATGACGAAAGAAGCCTTTGAAAACGTGATCACGGTGAACTCCGCCATCGGCGGCTCAACCAACGCGCCGATTCACATGAATGGCATCGCGCGCCATAGCGGTGTGAAGCTTGACAATAATGATTGGGAAAAGGTTGGTTACGACATTCCGCTGATTGTTAATCTGCAGCCTGCAGGCGAATATTTGGGTGAGGAATATCACCGCGCAGGCGGTGTGCCGGCGGTGGTAAACGAGCTCATGAAAGCCGGCAAGATTCACAAGAATGCCATGACAGTGAATGGTAAGACCATCGGTGAAAATTGCAAGAATCGCCCGGTGCAAGACGCAACAGTCATCTGGCCATACAAGAAACCAATGAAGGAAAAATCCGGATTCTTGAACATGAAAGGCAATCTGTTCGACAGCGCTATTATGAAAACCAGCGTGATTTCGGAAGCGTTTCGCGCCCGGTATCTGTCCAATCCAAAAGACCCCAACGCCTTTGAAGGCCGCGCCATTGTGTTCGATGGGCCGGAGGACTATCACCATCGCATCGACGATCCCAAACTCAAGATCGATGCGGACTGTATGTTGTTTGTTCGCGGTACGGGTCCGATTGGTTATCCGGGCGCGGCGGAAGTCGTTAACATGCAACCGCCCGCGATGCTGATTAAACAGGGCATCAACGAGTTGCCATGTATCGGAGACGGCCGCCAGTCGGGCACCTCCGGCTCTCCCTCTATTTTAAACGCCTCGCCGGAAGCGGCGACGGGCGGGGGCCTTGCGATCATCAAAACCGGCGACCGTGTGCGCATCGACCTCAACAAACGTTCGGCCGATATTTTGATCTCGAAAGAAGAATACAAAAAGCGTATGGCGGCATTGAAAGCGAAAGGCGGATACGCCATCCCTGACAGTCAAACACCGTGGCAGGAAATTCAGCGCGGCATGGTCGATGAATTGTCAAACGGCATGGTGTTGAAGCCGGCGGTGAAGTACCAGAAAATTTCGTTTACTAAGGGCATCCCTAGAGACAACCATTAAATACAGGGATGCCATTTTCAAGAAATTCTTGAACGAAAGAGGATAGGAAACCAATCGACCTTTAGCGACGACCGGCCATGTGATACACGTTTAGGGAAGCTCTGATTAAGGTCGAGTTCTAAATGAGACTAGGCGCGAGCAAAAAATATCGACGCAGCATATTGCTGATATGTAAGGAGAGATTTTTTGTGAGCCAGGAAGAAACACCACGAAATCGAACTTAGTCAGAGTTTCCTTAGTGTTATTCCCGGATATTGGCTGTGCCCCCGATGGTCAGCGTTGCGTCAAGCAAACCCTCGGCATCGTATTGCCGGGTATCGCTGCCGCGATGTTCCCAAAAAATATTCTTAGTTGCCGGTTCGCCAAGTTCGCCAGGGATCAGCGAGCTTTTAATCGCTAAGGTTTTATCCTGATCGACGCGCGGATACAACGCAGCCACGTCGATCAAAACATAACCGGTATCCATTTCCTCGCTGCGTTCCGGATAAGCCACACCAGCACAGGCAGACTTGGCATCCTCGAGACGCGCAAACGGCGGTACGTTGCCTTTCGGTTGCGCACGCGTGCTGATGAGTTTCGCGGTGAGCACTTTGCCGTCGCTGCGCAATTCGTGTCCCTGTAGCACCAGTTGGCCGAGGCCTGTGATGTCGCGCTTCACGGCGGCGATGTCCAAATAGTGGGACACTTTGCCGCTCTCGACGCGGTTATAGGTGAACGGCGCCGGCACAAAACCGCCTTCCTTGCGCGGTTGGCCTAGCTTATTGGCGACCACCAACGGCAATGAGATGCGCATATACATCATCAAACCCGCCGGCGTATGTTCGAAGTGCGCCGCGCGTAAGTTGTAGCCGGTCTGCGAATGGCAGAATGCGAATGGCGAGTTGAGCATCAACAGCGCAGCCATCGCGGTGCGGAAAGACATTAAGAAAGGATTAAGAAAAATCATCGCCTGACAACAATATCTCACGCGGCTTTCGCCAACACAAAATCAAAAGTCACGTCGTAAAACACGCCATTCATTTGACTTCCATCGGGCGCGGCGCCGTTTTCGTGCTTAGTGAATTCAGCGATCAATGAATTTTTTACACCGAATACCGCATCCGATGGCAAGTACGGATCACCCTTCACAAACACGTGGGTCGTGACCGGCTCAAAGCCGGGCGCGGAAACAATGGCGTGGATGTGCGCGGGCCGATAGGGATGGCGTCCCATACCGTTGAGCATTTTGCCCACCGGCCCATCGGTGGGAATTGGGTAGCTCACGGGCTTGATGGTGCGAAAGCCATAATAGCCGTTGGCGTCCGTGGTGATTTTGCCGCGCGCCTGCATGGTGTTAAGCGCGGGCAACTGCACGTCATAGAATCCCTCGCCGTCGGTTTGCCACAGATCAAGCTGGGCGCCTGGGATCGCTTTGCCAGCCGTGGATTTCACATAACCTGACATAAAGGTTGGCTCGCCGGTCACGCCCTCGGCGATGTTGGCCCACGGTTTTAAGCTGGGGCTACCGTGAACATAAAAAGGGCCGAATACCGTTGATTCCGTGGCGCCGCCGGGTTTGCGATGATTGATGGCATCGACCAGCATTGACACGCCTAAGGTGTCAGAAAGCAAAATAAATTCTTGTCGTTTGGCGTCGCACTTTTGTCCCGTCGCGGTGAGAAACTCGATCGCCGCAAACCATTCCGCTTCCGTTAATTCCACATCGCGCACGAAATCGTGCAAGTGTCGAACGAGGCTGGACATGATTTGTTTAAAGCGCGGATTTTGCGCGCCGCCCAAACGTGCAAGCACCGCGTCCGTCAGATTGAGTTCCGTGAAATCAGTCATGGGAGTAGTCTCTCCTAAGGGGATTGTTCGTTTGTCGAACTATTGTGCAATTCACGAACCAGAATAGCGTTGCGACGAAGTTGATGTCAAGGAAAGGACGGTAGTGACTTGCTGAAATATATCGTGCCAGAAGGCAAGCGCAGAGTGTCTCTCCAGGCATACCTTGCCACGAGCCGCGCTACGCTTGGCTCGTGGCAGTATAGTATTTCAAGATAATTAGGTTGTAGAAAAGCTCTGTCATTCTGAGGAGTTCAGGGACGAAGAATGACAAGATATTAACGGGTGACTGGTTTTTTTTTGCAGTTTGCCAGACTTAGCCGTCGCTACGCCGCAACTGCGGAAACAAAATCACGTCACGGATGCTAGGGCTATCGGTAAGCAGCATCACCAGCCGATCAATCCCGATACCTTCACCGGCCGTGGGCGGTAGACCGTATTCAAGGGCGGTGACGTAGTCCTTATCTTTGAACATCGCCTCTTGATCGCCGGCTTCTTTCAACGCCACCTGCGCATCGAAGCGGGCTTCTTGATCCTCCGGATCGTTAAGCTCCGAAAAACCGTTGGCGATTTCGCGTCCGGCGATGAACAATTCAAAGCGATCCGTGATGTCGGGATTTTGATCGTTGCGGCGGGCGAGGGGCGAGACCTCGGCGGGATAATCGACTATGAAGGTCGGCTGCATCAACAATGGCTCGGCGGTTTCTTCAAACAGCGTGAGTTGCATGCCGCCCAAGCCATCACCCGGCTTGGGCGCCGACTTCAGTCGGTGCAATTCGGCGATGACGAATTCTTTGTCGTTCAATTGCGCATCGGCGTAGTTCGGGAAATATTTCTTGATCGCCTGCGTCACCGTAAGGCGCGCAAAGGGTTTGCCGAAATCGATGACCTGGCCTTGATATTTGATTTCGTCGCTGCCCAGCACGCGAGTGGCGACGTCGCGGAACATGGTTTCCGTCAGGTCCATCAGGTAACGATAATCGCGATAGGCCTCATAGAATTCCAGCATGGTGAATTCGGGATTGTGGCGCGGCGAGATGCCTTCGTTGCGGAAGTTGCGATTGATCTCGAACACTTTTTCCATACCGCCGACCACGAGGCGCTTGAGATAAAGCTCGGGCGCGATGCGCAAATATAATTCCATATCCAGCGCGTTGTGGTGCGTCTTGAAAGGCCGCGCCGCCGCGCCGCCGGGAATGGAGTGCATCATGGGTGTTTCGACTTCAAGATAGCCACGACTCACTAAAAATTCACGGATACTTTGGATGATTTTCGAGCGCGTGACGAAAACTTTGCGCGTTTCTTCGTTAGTGATGAGATCGAGATAACGCTGGCGATATTTTTGTTCTTGATCGCTCAAGCCATGAAATTTTTCCGGCAGCGGCCGCAGGCATTTCGTCAGCAATCGCAGTGATTTGACCTTGATGGAAAGCTCGCCGGTTTTGGTTTTAAACAGCGTGCCTTCCGCGCCGAGTATGTCGCCCATGTCCCAGTGCTTAAAGGCTTCGTGAACCGCTTCACCGGTGATGTCGTTGGTGATGTAAAGCTGGATGCGTCCGGTCATGTCCTGCACCGTCGCAAAACTCGCTTTGCCCATCACGCGCTTCAGCATCATCCGTCCGGCGACACTGACAGTCACCGGCGACGCATCGAAATCGTCGTTGCTTTTGTGACCGTGCGCTTGATGCAATGGCTCGGCAAAGTGGGCGCGTTCAAAATCGTTTGGGAACGCCTGGCCCTGGCTACGAATGGCGTCCAGCTTGGCGCGACGTTCATCGACGATAGAAATATCGTGGAGTACACCACGCGATGTCTTGCCTATCTTGGCATCAAGATTTGACTCATCTGAAGTGAGTGAACTTAATTCTTTCATAAATAGCCTTTGTCTTTAGATGCCTTGCTTCAAACTTGCGGTAATGAATACGTCTAAATCGCCGTCCAGCACGGACTGCGTGTTGCCGGTCTCCACGTTGGTGCGCAGATCTTTGATGCGCGATTGATCCAACACATAGGAGCGAATTTGATGGCCCCAGCCGATGTCGGTCTTGCCGTCTTCGACCTTTTGCTGGGCTTCCATGCGCTTGCGCAATTCCAATTCGTACAATTTCGCTTTTAACATTGACCAGGCCTCCGCGCGGTTGCGATGTTGCGAGCGATCGTTCTGACACTGCACGACAATATTGGTCGGCATATGGGTCAGGCGCACGGCTGAATCGGTCTTGTTGATGTGCTGACCACCCGCGCCGCTGGCGCGAAACGTGTCGACGCGCACGTCCGCCGGATTGATGTCGATCTCGATGGAATCGTCCACTTCGGGATAGACAAATACGCTGGCAAACGAGGTGTGGCGGCGGTTGCCGGAATCGAACGGCGACTTGCGCACCAGGCGATGCACGCCCGTTTCCGTGCGCAACGAGCCGTAGGCGTATTCGCCGGAAATTTTAAGCGATGCGGATTTCAACCCCGCCACATCGCCCTGGGATTCCTCCAGCACATCGACGCTGTAACCGCGCCGTTCGGCATAGCGAACATACATGCGCAACAGCATCTGTGCCCAATCCTGCGCCTCGGTGCCACCGGAGCCCGATTGAATATCCAAGAAACAATTATTGGGATCCATGGGGTTGGAAAACATGCGGCGAAACTCTAAATCCGCCACTTTGGTTTCGAGTTTCCACAAGTCGCCGGCGATGCTGTTGAGCGTGGCGTCGTCGCTTTCGTCGCGAGCCATGGTGAATAGCTCGTTTGAATCTTGCAACGATGTTTGCAAGGTTTCTAAGGTGCCGACCACGTCTTCAAGGGATTTTTTTTCGCGGCCTAGTTCTTGGGCGCGCTGCGAGTCTTGCCAGATGGCCGGGTCTTCGGAAAGCTTAGTGACCTCGATTAACCGTTCGTGTTTGGTGTCGAAGTCAAAGATACCTCCGCAGCTCGGACGTACGCTGGGTTAGGTCGTCAAGCTGAAAGGAAAGTTTATTAAGTTGTTCCGCTTCCATTGTCGTTATGTGATAAAAGAAGAATTATACCGTGAAAGATAATTGTGCCTTTAGTCTGAGTATGCACATTGCCAAGAGGCAATACTGGCGCGGCTCTCCAAGCTATGATCTCCAGCAGGCGCATTAGGATTGGGGCCTGACGGGGTTCATTTAAGCTCTTCATCGACCACTATTTTTAACGCTTAGCCTGAAATTACCAACTCCTTGTCATTCCCTTGTAGACAGGAATCTAATCTTCATTTCCAAATGCAACTTGGGTCCCCGTCTTCACGGGGACGACGACCTGTTGGTAATTCGCTTAGTATCTGTAGTTTATGGTGCGCACCGCGCACCATAAACGCGCGATGTACAGCATAGATGTCAAAATAGGCCTGACGAATCCGTCGGCGGGTAATTACCGACCGTTTGGGAGGGTGTACTCGAACTCGTAGTAGTGTTTGGCTTCGACAATATTGATCGAAAACTTGCCGGTGATGCCGGACAATTCTTCGGTGCCTGAGTCGGGAACTACCGTGACCGCGAGTTGTGGCGCGCCGCGATCCATCGTTCCAGAGTGCTGAAAGAAAAAGCTACCCTTGCGGCCGTTGAGCGTGGCGTCAACTCGTTCTATGGCGACGTAACCCGCCGAACCTTTGACGTCCGTTATCGCGCTCAGCATTTCGCCCTTACCAGTCCCAACCAGATCGCCCGAGAATTTTTTGTCGAGAGACATGCGAGCCAGCTTTGTGCCAGCAATGGTGTCGGCTTCCGACAAAGGCCGCATCGAGACTTCAAACGTACCCTTTGCGCGGTAGTTCATGGGGCAATCTCCTGTCGTATGTTATAGGCACGGAGATTCCGGTTACGCGGAACCTATTGCCCCTCAGCCGCTTTAGCTTTTTGCTTGTCGCGCAAGAAGGCAACAATTCCCTGGATTTCTTCTTTATTTAACTTGTCGCCAAACGATCCCATCGGTGTTCCCGCAATGCCTTCGGCGATGTTCTTAGCTATAGCCTCATCGGACTCGCCATACTTAAATTTGCCGCAAATTAGGCAGGGTGCGCGACCGCCTTTGCCGCCGGCGCCGTGACAAAATCCACCGCACTTTTCACCGAAACGCGTCTTGCCCAACTCAACGGCAGCCGCATTACCCGCGGTCTCGTCGGCGGCAAAGGATGCGGTGGCCAGCACCGCGCCCATCAATAGCAACGCGAAGGCAAACGTCATCATCAGTATCGTTTGAAGTTTAGGGACTCGATAAGTCTTCATAGTGCAAACCTTTGTCGTGTGTTTCATTGGAAAAAGCATCATACCGATGCCGCGATAGTTAGGCTAGTGTCCAATTTGCAGCACCTACCTACAACGTTTTAGGCGTGAGTTCGGTCTACAAGACTAAGCAGCGCCGCGCAGCGACTTGATAGCGTGACTAAATGCCACCGCACTTTCGCAAACCTGCTGCAACGTCGCGCCTGGCCGAAAGAGCGACAAACCGATACCGAATCCGCTCGCGCCCGCTTGCCAATAGCCCGCCATGTTGTCCGTCGCGATGCCGCCAACGGGAATGAACGCAGTCTCTTTGGGGAACACGGTGCGCAGGGCTTTCAACACCGACACGCCCAGCATCTCGGCGGGGAATAGTTTTAGGCCATCGGCACCGGCGGCTAGCGCAGCGAAACCTTCTGTCGGCGTGGCGATGCCCGGCGTGCAGATCATGCCCAAGCGCTTTGCTTCACGGATGATTGTTAAGTCCGAGTGAGGCATGACGATGAGTTGTCCGCCCGCATCGCGCACACGCCCAACATCCGCTACTTGCAATACTGTCCCCGCACCGACCAACGTATCCACAGAAAATCG
>JBDSJK010000077.1:0-6770 GCA_039917535.1 Burkholderiales bacterium | reverse complement strand
CGTTCCCTGCGCAATGAAAAGAAGGGGGCATGATGAATAAATCACGCCGTCGTTTCTTGATTTCCGGAGTATTGGCCGGTGGTGCCGCTTATTTTGGCTATCGCTTTTTGAGCAAGCGAGATCTGCTCGCAAAGCCGCCCGCGTTGACACTAAACGAAAAAGAACTCGCCTTAAATGGCTGGTTCAAAATCGCGCCGGACAATACCGTTACCGTGATGGTGCCGCGCCAAGAAATGGGTCAGGGCATTTACACCGCGCTAGCCATGTTGGTAGCGGAGGAGTTGGATGCCGATTGGTCCAAAGTGAAGGTCGAGCAAGCGCCCATTGATAAGATCTACGCCAACATCACGATGTTAACCGACGGCTTGCCCGTCGATCCCGAGGATACCGGCTATCTGGCTGTGGTCGCTCGCCGCGTGGGTTACAGTCTGGGCGATACGCTGGGCGTGCAGGCGACCGGCGGCAGCACCAGCGTGCGCGACGCTTGGGAGAACATGCGCGTGGCGGGCGCGTCGGCGCGAGAAATGTTGATTTCTGCCGCCGCCAAAAAGTGGCTAGTGCCGGCGGGTGAATGCACGACGAGCAACGGCCTCGTCGAACATACAGCATCGGGGAAAAAGGCGACCTATGGAGAACTCGCGACTGCCGCTGCGCAATTGCCGCCCCCCGTGACACCGAAACTCAAGGACCCGCAGAACTATCGTCTCATCGGCAAGTCGCAGCCTCGTCTAGATATTCCGGACAAAGTGACGGGTGTCGCACAATTCGGCCTGGACGTGCGGGTTCCCGGCATGCTCTACGCCGCCGTCGCCCAATGTCCCGTGTTTGGCGGGACGCTAAAAACCGCGGACGAGGCCAAGATCAAGGCCATGCCCGGTTTCAAGCAGGTTGTGTTGCTGCCCAATGCGGTAGTCGTGGTGGCCGACAGCTACTGGCGCGCGAAAACTGCGTTGGCCGCGTTGCCCCTCGTGTGGGACGAAGGGGCGAACTCAACACTTGATTCCACCGCCATTGCGGCTCAGTTCACGCGTGATATGAAATCGGGTAAGGCCGGCCAGTATCGCAACGATGGCGATGCGTTGGCTGAACTCGGCAAGGCGACAAAAGTGATAGCAGCCCAGTACCAAGTGCCCTTCTTGGCCCACGCAACGATGGAGCCGATCAACTGCACCGCACGAGTTAGCGACGGTGCGTGCGAAGTGTGGGTATCGAATCAAGCGCCATCGTTGGTGCAATGGATCGCAGGCAAGACCGCGGGCGTGGCCACGGAAAAAGTTATCGTGCATACACCTTACCTGGGCGGCGGCTTTGGCCGGCGCGCGGAAGCAGATATCGTTGTGCAAGCCGTCGGCATCGCCAAGCAACTGAACGGGGTGCCGGTGAAAGTGGTCTGGTCACGGGAGGAAGATACGCAACACGACATGTATCGGCCGGCGGCGATCGCCCAATTCCGCGGCGCACTGGACGATAAAGGCAACGCGACCACGCTGTGGAACCGTATCGTTGGCCCGTCGGTGACGCTATCTTTCATGGAACGTATTGTTCCATGGGCAGCATCGGACATGATGCAGGACAAGACCAATGCCGAAGGCGCTGCCGACATGCCCTATGAATTCGCCAATTTGCGCGTTGAGCATGTGTTGTCGCGAACGCCGGTTCCGGTCGGTTTCTGGCGTAGCGTGGGTCATTCTTACAATGCCTTTTTTGTCGAAAGTTTTATCGACGAATTGGCCCATGCCGCCGGCAAAGATCCTTACGAATTTCGTCGTAACCTGTTAGCCAAACATCCGCGCCATCTCAACGTATTGCAAACCGCGGCGCAGCACGCGGGCTGGGGCAAACCATTGGAAAAAGGCGGGGGTCGGGGTATCGCGTTGCATGAATCGTTCCGCTCTATTGTTGCTCAGGTGGCCGAAGTGTCCGTTTCTGAAGGCGGCGAAATTAAAGTGCATCGTGTCGTCTGCGCCATCGACTGTGGACAGACAATCAACCCCGACACTATTGTTGCTCAAATGGAGGGCGGCATTATTTTTGGTCTCTCCGCGGCGCTTAACGGCGAGATCACTATTAAGGGCGGTCGTGTCGAACAGGGTAATTTCCCGAGTTATGACATGGTTCGCCTGACGGAATCCCCACGCATAGAAACCCACATCGTCGCGAGTGGTGCGGCATTGGGCGGGGTAGGAGAACCGGGCACGCCGCCCATTGCGCCAGCATTGGCGAACGCAATTTTCGCGGCAACGGGTAAACGAATGAGGCAATTGCCGATTCGTAGCGAGGCGTTGCAAGCAAAGTCTGCCTAACTCAAAATATCAATCATTCATGGAGGTTGGATCAATGTTCAAGTTATTTGGCGTAAAAGATTTTTTCAACATTGCGCTGATGATAATCTGCGTGGCCGTTGGCTCGGCCTTTGCGGCGCCGGACGGCGACGAAAAATCCATCAAAGCATTCATGGAGGCGGCTAAGGTTTTTCAACATCCCCGCTGCGTCAATTGTCATGCCAGCGGCGACGGGCCGACCCAAGGCGACGACAACCATCAACATTTGTTTGGCGTGAAACGCGGGCCGACGGATCGCGGCGTGGGTGGCTACACGTGCAAGAGTTGCCACCAGGCGCAGAACATCGCCGCTATACCGGGTGAGAGCGACTGGCGCATGGCGCCAAAGCCCATGAGTTGGGGTAAAGCCACGGCGGCGGAAATTTGTCGACGTATCACCGACAAGACCAAGAATGGCAATCGTGAGCCCAGCGGAGTCGCCTTACATATCGAGAATGACGCGTTGGTGATTTGGGCATGGCAGCCGGGCGATAATCGTTCGCCGCCACCCCTTTCACATGACCGGTTTGTGAGTGTGCTACAGACTTGGACGAAGAACGGCGCTAAGTGTCCCGAGTAGTTTTTGTGAGACAAATATCAACATCGCCAGGAGCCTCATGGATACTGGCTCCTGGCGATGTGCAGTCTGACAGCCGCTCTGTTATTGGCTTCTGGCACGATAGGCCAAACGATATAGGCTAAATGGCCGGGCCAAAGGCGATAGCACAAGCCAACGCCAAGGGCATAGAATAAAAGTCAGAGGAGAACCGCGATGAAAATATTGTTAGTCGACGATCATCAGATGTTTCGCGAGGGCATGGTCATACTGCTCAAACGGCTTGATGCTGACGTGGTCGCCGTGGAAGCGGCTTCCTGCGCGGAGGCATTTGCTTGTCTGGCCCGGGAGCTGGACGTGGACTTGATCTTGTTGGATGTGGGGTTGCCGGATATGTCGGGGCTGGACGGCATAGCGATTATCCGCGAACGGCATCCGGGTATCCCGATTGTTGTGCTGTCCTCCCAAGAAGATCGGGCGAGCGTACTGCAGGCGCTGGATGCGGGTGCGATGGGCTATATTCCGAAGACCTCTTCTTCCGATGTGATGATAGGTGCGCTGCAACTCATACTGGCGAACGGCATTTACTTGCCGCCGGTTGCTTTCATGGGTGCGACGCCGGCGCCCAGCGAACCGGCTGCGAAGAGCGCTACCCCGCGCTTGGCGAAAAGCCTCAGCGATTTGGGTTTGAGTCCGCGCCAGGGTCAAGTGTTGTTCTTGATTTTGCAAGGTAAGCCCAGCAAGCTTATTTGCCGCGAGCTGAATCTTTCCGTGAGCACGGTGAAATCTCACACCACGGCGGTGTTGCGCGCGCTGAACGTCACGACGCGCACCCAGGCAGTGGTGGTGGCCGGCAAGCTCGGGTTGCGCTTTAGCGCGCCGCGGGCCACGTTATAGGATTGAATCTTCCGTGCGCCGGCTGGCGGCGAGGGTGGATTGGATCAACAGTTTGAGGTTTTCCGCGCTGATGGGTTTATGGGCCAACGCAAAACCACTGTCGGCGACTTGCTGTAGCTCGTTGGCGGCGATGTCCCCGGTGATGATGATGGCGGGTATGTCTTCCTCGAGAGCCAGGCGCACGGTGCGGATCGCCATGATGCCATTTTGGTTGTTGCGCAGGCGATAGTCGCTGATGATGAGATCGGGAGTACGCAAATGGCCGCTGAGTTGTTCAGTCGCTTCCTGTTGAGATGCTACCGCCACCACATGGCAACCCCATGCTTCAAGTATGGATTGCATGGCGAACCGAATATCGTGCTCGTCATCAATGACGACGATGAACAAGCCATATAGCGCAACGCGCTCGGAATCGGCCAGATACTCGCTGAGTGGTTCCTTGCTGGCCACTTTTGTGCCGAGTGGAACGGTCACGCTAAAACATGAGCCCTTGCCCGGCTGCGACTTGACTTCGATACCGTGTCCGAGCAGATCGGCGGATCGTTTCACAATCGAAAGTCCGAGTCCCAATCCTTTCGTGCGGTCCCGTTCAGGGTTGGTGAGTTGAACGAATTCTTGAAAAATCTCAGACATTTTGTCGTTAGGGATGCCAATGCCCGTGTCGCAAACCTGAATCGCCAGGAATGCGCCGTGACGCCGGCAGCCAAGCAGGATGCGGCCGCGCGGCGTATAGCGGATCGCGTTGGCAACGAGATTGGCGACGATGCGTTCCAGAATAACCGCATCGCTCTGCACCGTTGCGCTGCTCGGCACGATCGTTAGACGCAGTTTTTTTTCCTCGGCTTGCGGTATGAAGTTGACATGCATCGAATCGAACACCGTGGCGATGGGAAAGCTTTCGAGATTGGCTTTCACCATGCCAGCATCAAGTTTTGAGATGTCGAGCAAGCCGGTAAACAAATTTTCCATGGCCTGAATGGCGCCGTGAATTTTTTCGATAATGCAATCATCTTCGTCGCGGCCACCGCGATTGCGCAACAGCGCGACCAGCAGCCCGACCGTATGCATAGGCTGGCGTAGATCATGACTTGCGGACGCGAGGAAGCGCGTTTTCGCGAGATTGGCTTTGATCGCCGTTTCTTTTTGCTCGGTGAGTTCGTCGACCAGCGCGCGGTTGCGCAGGCTGATGGTGATGGCTTGCGTCAGGGCGTGATTAAAATTTTTGCCAAAGCGGAGCACCGCGAGCAACATCCCGATCATACCGATCGCCAGGAGGATTTGCATTTGTCCGCCCTGCAGAACAAACGCCAGCGAGGTGATCAGCAGCAACGGCAGAACAAAGGCGTAGAACGCGGGTGTATGGTAGGAGAAATAAACCGTGCCCGAAAAAGCGATGATGCAAATGACTAGCAATAATAACACTTGGTATTCGAGTGCTGCCGGCATGAGCAGCAACGGCGCGCTCGCCCATGCCAGAGACGAAGCCAGTGCCAACGCGGTTTTCGTTCGTGGCGATTGCTGGGTAAAGCCCGAGTCAGTGAAACGGCGATAATCAAGGTAGGCAAAGGCGGCAACCATGCACTCGATCAATGCCCAAGCGATCAATAGTGTGTGTGGCGTGCGTGGCCAAAGAAACAGCATGATAAGCGCGACGGAGAACACCACTCCGATACAGCCCGTGGGCGTGTTGCGGTAGAGCAGTTCAATTTTTTCTCGCAGCGCGAGGTCAGCTTCACGAGCGCTAGCGGGCAAGGCCGTTGGGCTGGTTGCTCCACTGCCGGGGTGATTAAATGACTGGGGATTGCTCATGCGGGACGATTCGGAAGAAAAAGCAAGGCACCACACTCGGTATCATAACCAAACTTTTAGTATGCAGTGCAAAATACAGGAGATGCAATATGTTAAGCAAGGCTGCGACAGTGGGAATTCCTAATTCGTTTGAGATCGGCTGCCGAGCGTTAGGCGACACGACCTCGCCCATAACCGCGGATGAGAGCAAGATCCAGTCTGGCGACATTATCCTATCGCGGGCGAGAACCTTATCGATGCACGCGATTATCACCCTCGGCCAAATCTACAAATATCGTTGGGACAGCGATAACTCATTTCGTTTTTGGTCGCATCCCGCCATGATCGTTGCGGTGGCTGAGCAACAAATCACCAATCGCGCGGCAACCAAACAGGCCACGATCAAACGCACGGCGTTGGTACAGGCGACGGTGAATCCCAAGGGTGTTAACTATGCGTTCCTCGATGATTTTCGTAAAGATTATAGCTCGCGCTGCTGGATATTTTCTCCGCAAAAGTTTAACGACACGAATCGGCGCGAGGCCGTGGAGGAGGCGGAACGGGAAGCGGGACTCGGGTTATATGAATGGCTCGCTGAAAATGGCGCGCTTGGCGAAGAAATCCCAGTGAGCGGCATCAAAACACATCAGTTGAATGGGCCCCGGCCGCAACGCCACTTTACTTACGGGATGCTCAGCTTGCTGTGTATTCTCACCAGTCAACTGTTCCCAAAATGGCTATTTCGTTTCTTTAACGAAGGCCAGGTCACCTGCTCCGGTTTCATTGCCGAATTAATGGAAAAAGCGGACTACGCCTTCGACTCGGAAATCCACGTGTTCCCCGCCGAGGTGGCCGAGCTCCTGTACTTGGAATTGCAGTCCTTTCAGATGGAAGGCGTCGATACCTGGACCGAGGGCGCCGCGCGGCTGCGTGCGCAAATGTCGGCGGATCGTAAAGTTATGTTCAAGAATGCCACGAGTTTTCGTTTGTCGGCTGCGGCGTTGACCACGCTTATATTCATGTTAGGGATTCTTGGTGCGTTGGTTTTCGTTGCGCTGCCATTTCTTTTTCAAGGGTTTCCATGGCCGGTTCGCTGGGTGCTTTACGTTATCGGAACCTATCTCAGCATCGTCGCGGCGCCAATGCTTCACTACGCGTTGCGATTTACCTACCAGGTCGCATTTTCCGGGATTCCACGCTTGATACGC
>JBDSJK010000076.1:0-16533 GCA_039917535.1 Burkholderiales bacterium | reverse complement strand
TCGACCGGGGCTATTGCCGACCCTGGCAACGCTTTGCATGATGGCGCTCACCTTCGCTGCGGGCCGTTGGCAACTGGGTCGCGCGGTGGAGAAAGAAGCTTTGCGGTCGCGCTACGAATACATGCTGAAACAGCCGCCCCTATCGTTAGCGCAGCCGCCCGGCGACATTGCAGCGCTGCGCTATCGCTTATTAGTGGCCGACGGGGAATTTTTGCCCGATCGGCAAATCTATATCGATAACCGCGAACATAGCGGTCTCAGCGGCTTTTACGTGATCACACCGTTTGCGCTTGCGGGTAGCAAAGCGGTGGTGCTGGTCAATCGTGGCTGGATCGCGCGCGGCGCACAATATCCTCAGGCGCCGCGGGTGGCCGTGCCGGCCGGCTTACTGCGAGTTGAGGGCGTTGGCAGTGTACCATCGCGTCGATTTTTAGAGCTGTCAGAGCAAGCTGTTGCCGGGCAAATTTGGCAGAATCTGACCTTCGAGCGGGTCGAAAAGCAATTGGGTTTGCAAGTTTTGCCCATCGTTTTGTTGCAGCAAAATGGCAACGATGCAGCCCTCAGCCCCATGGAGGAACAGCCGGACTTCAAAATTGACACCCATCGCGGCTATGCGTTTCAGTGGTTCGCGCTAACCGCCACACTTATGGTGATATATGTCGTCGTTAACTGTAAACGCCGCGCAACTTAGTTTTCGCATCAAGCTAGTACTACTTTTTTTGGCCTTCGCCGCGCCGGTTATTTTCGCCTACCTGACCTACTACGTTTGGCCGCCGCAGTCGCGCATCAACTACGGCGAGTTGATCAAGCCGACGCAAATATCCGATCCCTTATTGCGTAATGCCGAGGGCAAAGCGTTTCCCCTCAGCAAGTTGCGTGGCAAATGGGTAATGCTCACGGTAGACCAGGCGGACTGCGGCGCTGATTGCGAGAAAAAGCTTTGGTTACTGCGTCAAGTGCGGCTGGCGACCGGTAAAAATATGGATCGCGTTGAACGCGTTCTGCTGCTGCAAGGGCAACGTAGCGTCACTGACCCTATCATGAAGCAACATCCAGGAATGCACGTGCTGACGGGTGCTGACGCGAGCTTGCTGGCACGCTTTCCGGCAAATGTGAATCTGACGGAACATATCTATATTGTCGATCCGTTAGGTAACGTGATGATGCGTTATCCGAAAAACCCCGATCCGGGGGGTATTTTGAAAGACATCAATCGCCTGATGTATGTATCGCAGATAGGCTAAATATGTACCGCCGCCTTATCTTATTTGCAACCGCGCTTACCTTTGGCATCGTGGTATTGGGTGCATTCGTGCGTCTGAGCGACGCCGGGTTAGGTTGCCCTGATTGGCCCGGTTGCTACGGTCAATTGCTGGTTCCAGTCGAGGCTCACGAATTGGCAGCCGCAGCGGTAAAATTCCCCAGCCAGCCCGTCGAAGTAAAAAAAGGCTGGATCGAGATGTTACACCGATACTTTGCGTCGTCACTGGGCTTAGTCATCCTTGCGGTCGCGTTTACAGCCTGGTTGAAACGCAGAGAATTGCGCCAACCGTTGGGCCTGCCGATTTTTCTAATCGTGCTCGTGATATTTCAGGGAATGCTCGGCATGTGGACCGTCACGCTGAAGCTCTATCCCGCCGTGGTTACTGCGCATTTACTTGGGGGAATGACGACGTTATCGTTATTAACCTGGCTGCTTATGCGGCAAACTGACCGGCAAGCACGGAACCACATCGGGCATATCAGCACTAGTTTGACGATGCTCGGCGCAGTTGCATTAGGCGTACTAGCTCTGCAGATATTATTAGGCGGCTGGGTGAGCACTAACTACGCAGCCTTGGCCTGTACAGATTTCCCGCGCTGCCATGGTAGTTGGGCGCCAGCGGCCGATTTTGCCAATGGCTTTTACCCGCTGCGCGAGCTGGGGCGAGCCCCCAACGGCGATTTATTGCATCTCGACGCGTTGACCGGTATCCACTGGATGCATCGGGTCGGCGCGTTGATCACTTTTTGTGTCGTCGGCTTGTTTGCGATCGTGTTGTTGCTCCACCGAGAGATGCTGCGCTACGGCTTGTTCATAGTGACAGCCCTGGCGGTGCAGCTATCGTTGGGTATTGCCAACGTGCTGCTGAGTTTGCCGTTGCCCCTCGCTGTGGCGCATAATGCGGGTGCGGCGTTATTGCTGGTTATTCTCGTGGCGACCAATTATCGAATCCACCATAAAGTAAATACTAGAATTTCCGATCATGTCGACTTCCTTCGCTCTTGAAACGCCTGTCAGCCTAATTCAGCAATTCTTCCAGCTTACCAAGCCCCGTGTGGTCTCGCTAATTGTGTTTACCGCGGTGATCGGCATGTTTCTCGCCACGCCAGGCATGGTTCCGCCCGCATTGCTGTTCGCGGCTACATTGGGTATCGGCCTGGTGGCGGGCTCGGCGGCGGCGATCAACTGCCTGGTCGAACAAAAAATTGATGCCGTCATGGCCCGCACCCGCGGTCGCCCCTTGCCACGGGGAACGCTGACCTCAAGCCAGACCTTAGGCTTCGCCTCGGTCATTGGTGGCCTCGGTCTGGCGTTGCTGTACTTCGCCGTCAATCCCCTGACCATGTGGCTGACGTTGGCGACCTTCGTTGGCTATGCCGTGATTTATACCGTGCTACTCAAGCCTGCAACGCCGCAAAACATAGTCATCGGTGGCGCGTCTGGCGCAATGCCACCGATACTCGGCTGGGCAGCGGTGACCGGTGGGGTTTCTCATGATGCGTTGATCCTCTTCCTAATTATTTTCGCTTGGACACCGCCGCATTTCTGGGCGCTGGCGCTGTACCGCAAGCTTGAGTACGCCAAGGCGGGCGTACCGATGTTGCCGGTAACCCATGGCGATCATTTCACAAAACTGCATGTATTGTTCTATACCGTTATTCTGTCCGCCGTGACCCTGCTGCCATTTGCAACGCGCATGTCCGGCCTGATTTATCTTGCCAGCGCCGTCGCGCTGAACGGCGTGTTTGTGTACTACGCCCTCAAGATATATTTCCGCTATAGCGATGCTCTTGCCAAGCGTACCTTCGCCTATTCAATTCTCTATCTTTCGCTATTGTTTGCGGCACTGTTGGTCGACCACTATTTCCGCTTTTAGCGCCGTCATGCGGTACTGGATGGGTCTAAGTTGGATCCTGTTTTCCCTAGCGGCTTGCGACAGCAATAACCAGCCCCCCGCTCCGCAGTTTTCCGGTATCGACATTACCGGTGCAGACTACGGCAAGGCCCTCAAGCTAACGGACCATACCGGCAAGCTTCGCACCCTGGCTGATTTCAAAGGCAAAGTCGTGCTGGTTTTTTTCGGCTTTACCCATTGTCCCGAAGTCTGCCCCACCACGATGCACGATCTGGCGACCGTCATGAAGCAACTCGGCCCCGACGCGGAGCGTGTCCAGGTGTTGTTCGTCACCCTAGATCCCGAGCGAGATACGCCTGAGTTGTTGGCGAAATATGTCCCCTCATTTAATCCAAGCTTCTTGGCGTTGCGCGGCGACGAGGCCGCGACCAAGGAAGCGGCGCAGGCGTTTCACGTCTACTTTGAAAAGCGGCCAGGAATCAAGAATGGCGACTACACAATCGAGCATTTCTCCGGCACCTTTGTATTCGACCGGGAAGGGCGAGTGCGCCTGCTCATGAACTACGGCATCGGCAGCGATAAGATTACGCGCGATTTGAAGCTACTTCTATCCTGATGCAGTTAGGGATGTAGAAACAAAAAAGGACCTACAAAAGGCCCTTTTTTGTTGTAGTACAAGATTCCTCAAGCGGTGGTAAGCAAGCCACGCATTTTTTGCATGGCTTTTTGCTCAATCTGGCGAATGCGCTCGGCGGATACATTAAACTCAGCGGCCAAATCATGCAGCGTTGCTTGATCCTTATCTTCGCGCAGCCAGCGAGCCTCGATGATGCGGCGGCTGCGGACGTCTAGATTAGAAAGTGCGTTTTCAAGGTTTTCTACGCCCAGCACCTCGGTCTCAACTTTTTCTAAAAGCTTCGAAGGCTCCGCATCGGCATCCGTCAGGTATGCAATCGGGCTGACCCAGTCCTCATCATCGTCATGCATGGGCTCGAGCGAGAGGTCTTGGCCAGAGAGACGGGTTTCCATCTCTTTGACTTCTTCCGGTTTCACGTTGAGTGCCTTGGCCATGTCCTTTATTTCCTTCTGCGACATGGTGCCCAAGCTCGTTTTTAGGCTACGCAAGTTGAAAAACAGTTTGCGCTGTGCCTTGGTCGTGGCTATCTTGACCATGCGCCAGTTGCGCAAGATGTATTCGTGGATCTCAGCTTTGATCCAATGCACCGCGAAGGAAACCAAACGCACACCGCGCTCGGGATCGAAGCGTTTCACGGCTTTCATCAGGCCGATATTGCCTTCCTGAATCAGGTCGGCATGGGGCAGACCATAGCCCAGGTAATGGCGCGCGATAGAAACCACGAAGCGCAAGTGCGAGCTAACGAGATAGCGCGCGGCTTCCAGGTCATCGGCCTGCTTGAGTCGACGCCCGTAGCCAATTTCCTCTTCCGCGCTGAGCAACGGGAATCGGCCGACAGCATGAATATAGTTCTCCAGGCTGGCGACATTCAGACTAGGTACCGGTAACTGCATCGTGTTCATACGCGCCTCCATAGTAGTGCTCATTTTAGCACTCTCAACATTTGAGTGCCAGCAATGCGGAAAGTTCACGATTGAGTTCTTGTCGGGAGTGTCAAAAACCATTAACTATTTGTATTGTATATTGATATTTTAGCCTGACGAGATCGGTAACAATAAAAAAAGCCTGCTGGCATAACACCAACAGGCTTTCCTAAACGACAAATAAGGAATTACTGCTTCATTTTCTTTTTGTCATCAGCGGCAGGTGCAGCAGGCTTTGCGTCAGTCTTCACCGATTTGGTGTCTGCAGGTGCAGCAGCGGCAGGTGCAGCCGGCTGTACTTCTTTGCTAGCAGAGGGGACTTTCTTTTTTGGCTCGCTAACGGCCGGAGCATTGGCAAGAGGCACGCCATCAACCGTTAGACCGGCACTAGACATTTTGATCGCATTTTTCGGACCCACGCCCTTAACTCGATGAATCAGATCGTTCCAATCTTTGAATTTGCCGCTCTTACTACGCTCGGCAATGATGGCATCGGCGGTTTTCGGGCCGATGGATTTAATTGAATCTAAGGCCGCGCGATCCGCACTATTAACTTCAACAGCAGAAAACGCAAAATTAGCAAAGGCTAGGACCGCTACGACGATCATGATAATTTTTTTCAACATAATGATATCTCCAATAGAGTGAGTCAAATCGACATTCCGCCCATGGATCGCAGGATTAGGTATCCGGGTATCACCAGGAGCTTGCGGCAATGATAGGGGCGCAAACTTAAGGGAGACTGAAGGCCAGTGATTCAAAACGCCATACAAAAAAACAGTGTCGATCTTAAGTTTGCCTTAAGTTGATCTGTCTATGCTTCGCAACAAGCTTGGGCTTGCGCCCGGCCGAAATTGATGACTCAACTTAACTCAAGGAAAATTGAAATGTTTAAAGCCCTGACCGTCGCTGCCGCTATTGCCCTGGCCTCCCTTGCCGGTATCGTGAATGCAGCTGACAAAGCTGCTGACGCGCCTGCCGCTGCCCCCGCCGCAACTGCCGCTCCCGCAGCTGCTCCTGTTGCCGAAGCGAAAAAAGCCATGGGTGGCAAGAAACACCACAAGCATCACGCAAAGAAACACGCAAAAGCGCACTCCTAATTCCAGGATTGCAATTTGCGGGCTGATGCATCCGCTCAGCGCGCTCACCGATGGCGGCGTTAATACGTCGCCATCGGTCCTTTCTTAACCCGCTGTGGGTTAAACTTGCATTCCTTGCCTCACCTCGCACCACCATGCGCCTATTATTAGTTGAGGACGATGCCATGATCGGCGAGAGCGTTCGCCTCGGCTTGCGACAGGACCATTTCGTTGTCGACTGGGTGCAAGATGGCAAAGCCGCCGAGTTAGCGCTACTTAACGAAAACTACGCGCTCATGTTGTTAGATCTCGGTCTGCCTAGGAAAGCGGGGCTAGATGTGTTGCGCTCTCTACGCGCGAACAAAAATCCGCTACCCGTGCTGGTCATCACCGCCCGTGACGCGGTGGCCGATCGTATTGAAGGCTTGGATAACGGAGCCGACGATTATTTGGTGAAGCCCTTCGACCTCGATGAGTTATCCGCGCGGGTTCGTGCTTTATTGCGGCGTCAAAGTGGTCGGGTAGAAACTATACTTCGCTTCGGCGAGTTGACACTCAATCCAGCGACCCATCAAGTATTACTAAGCGACAAAGAAATCCCGTTGTCGGCCAAAGAATATGCCCTGTTGCATGCGCTCATGGAACGGCCAGGTGCCACGCTTTCTCGCGCACAACTGGAGGAGCGGATATATGGTTGGGAGGAGGAAATAGAGAGCAACGCCGTAGAAGTGCATATCTACAATTTACGCAAAAAATTGGGCAGCGATTGGGTTCGCAACGTGCGCGGGGTGGGCTACATGGTCGCCAAACCGTGAATTCCATACGCAGTCGCTTACTGCTGTGGTTATTGGCCGGCGTGTTGATTGCCAGCCTGTCGGCGGCCTTAATGACCTATTTCAAGGCGCGCACGGAGGCGAATCATTTATTTGATTATCTCCTCAAACAAATCGCCCTGACGCTGCAAGACCAAAGCCTTTCCAACCCAGATGTGATGGGCACATTGGAAGAAGAAGAAGACTACGATTTCGTCATTCAAGTGTGGAACGACGCCGGCGTGCGACGCTATTTTTCTCATCCCCACAAGGCATTGCCGCCGCGCACAGAACCTAAGCCCAGCTACCAAACGGTCAAGACCGACGAGGGAGAGTGGCGCGTATACACCATGACGAAGCGGGATTTGTTGATTCAAGTTGCCCAACCGCTCGACGTTCGCCGCCAGCTCGCTACGGCGATCGGGCTGCGCACCATGATTCCCCTGGTGCCGCTGTTGCTGGTTTTAGCTGGATTGATTTGGTTCATTGTAGGGCGTGGTCTCCAGCCCCTCGAACGCCTTGCGCACGCCGTGCGAGCGCGCAACTCCGCGGCGTTGCAGCCCATCCCGGACGCCAATCTTCCGTCGGAGCTAAAGCCCCTTGCGACCTCGCTCAATGATTTATTGGCTCGTCTTAATATCGCGCTGCAAAGCCAAAAGGATTTCGTAGCCGACGCCGCCCATGAACTGCGCACGCCGCTCACTGCCTTGCAACTGCAGACGCAACTCGCGGAACGGGCCGTGGCCCCGGAAGATCGCGCCAAAAGTTTTGAGCAACTCAAGGGCGGGCTGAAACGCGCCACCCATCTTGTTCAGCAACTATTGACGTTAGCGCGGCAAGAGCCGGGCCTAGCAAACAAATCTTTCTCGTCCGTCGATCTCAGCGCACTCGTGAAACAAGTGATCACCGATTACGCACCCATCGCAGCGGCAAAGGGCGTGGATCTTGGCCTCTTGCGCGACGCGGCTGCGACCCGGCAAGGCGATCGAGAAGCGTTGCGGGTGATGGTTGGCAACATCGTCGACAATGCCATACGCTATACACCCGATGGCGGCAGAGTGGATGTGTCGATCAGCGGCGCGAATAAACAAATCGAGATCGAAGTAACGGACACAGGGCCGGGAATTCCCGCAGATGATCGTGAACGAGTTTTCGATCGCTTTTATCGTCGAGAAGCGAGTCAATCTACAGGCAGCGGCCTAGGTCTTGCCGTCGTGAAGAATATTGCCGGTCGCCATCATATTGATATTCAGCTGACCGACAATCCATCCGCAATGGGGCTATGTGTGAAGCTTCGTTTTCGTGATGACAATCGGTCAGATTTTCCCTAGTGTATGTTGTTTATTAGTTGGTTATGTTTCATCCAGACGGACATGCGAAAATACTGGCTCGATCCGATGAACGCAAGAAATTTCGGACGATGATGGGTGCATTGGAGCAAACCTGCAAATAGGTTTGTGAAATCCAAGAGCGCAGCTAATTGTGGGATTAGCGAAATGATGAATAACCCGGTTTCAAAGATGACTTAAAATTGTGGTGGTGTTCGCATGCTAGACGCGCAGTCAACCGATCCGTTGGTCTGCGATACGTATGCGGCAACCTTTCTCGGTGACAAAGGCAAGGAAATCTTCAATCTGTTCCGGGATTTTCGCAACCCCGACGGATCGAACTTCACACGTTGCTATCTTATCGACGAGATTGTCCAAGCTAAACTGCTATCCGCTCCGCTGCGCCGGGTGGTCCTCGTGGGTGCCGGTTTTGATTTCAGGGCATTCCGGCTCAAGTACGGCCGCTGGATCGAATTGGATGAAGCCAGCGGCATCAAGCGCAAGGAGCCCGTCGCGCCCGCCGATAGCGCGCTGAACCCGCTGACGCGCATTACAATCGACTTAGCTCGCGAGAAACTAGTGGACGCCCTTGCACCATGCGCTACAACGGAACCCGTGATTGTGATTGTCGAAGGTGTGTTGATGTATCTCGATCAAGCGCGAATCGAGCAACTGGCGGATACGCTGTGCAAACTTTTCCCGAAACACACGCTGGTGTGCGATGTCATGCAACGGCGCTTTTTCAAAAAATTCAGCGCGCCGATTCACAAAGTGATTGAGAGTCCCGGCGCGCGGTTTCTGTGGCCCGTTGATGATCCGGAACGCCGCATTGAAGAGCTGGGTTATCGCACGACGCAACGAATCTCCATCGCGTTGCGCGCCGCCGAACTAAAATGCATTCCCATCCCGGCATTTGTCGTAAGATGGCTTCTCCCCTCGCTGCGGGAAGGTTACTCCGTTTGCGTTTTCGAACGATGTTGAGCAGAACCAATCCATGGACGAACTAAAATCTCTCGAGACCCTTGGTTCACCCTTCCCAGCCCAGCGTATTTTTTTGCTGCCATCCTGTTCGGCATTATCGGATTTGCCGCCTACCGCTACGGGAAGAAAGCGTCCCATACAAATGTTAAATGGATAGGTGTCGCGCTAATGATCTACCCCTATGTTATTTCGCAAACTTGGCTGTTGTACGTCGTAGGCGCCGGATTGTGTGCTGGGTTGTATCTATTTAGAAAGTGATCTGGCAGGCCGACTCAGACATGATCCAAATCTTACTTTTGTTGTTATTGCCGATGGCTTCGATGGGTCACGCCGATGCCCAGGTGTGGGGAACAGCGACATCCACAAATTCAAACCAGCACAGCTCTATCGTATATCGATACCTCAAGGACTTTGCCAAAGGGTTCGACCAGACAACACGGCCGGACCGATTCACACTGGTGTGGAAATACAAATCAAGCAACGGCATGCCGGCCCGCAAGGATCGGGAACGCATGGACGAAATGGAAGCCCTGTTAGGCCCCGTTCTTGAAACCGATGGATTCGCGACTCTGGTGCTGGTCTCGACGGGCCAAGGTCAGCGAGAATGGACCTACTACGCACAAGCAGAAAAAGATGTTTTGCCGCACCTCAACAAGGCGCTATCCGGGAAGGCTCGCTACCCAATTGAGATTCATACCGAGGCCGATCCCCAGTGGCGCACCTATAGGAAGTTTCGTGCTCGGGTCAAAGAGTGAGTCGGCTTGAGAGCCAATCCCACCCTGCCTCGCAGGGCATGTGCCGCCACGAGGCAAGCTGGATGAGGCTCCTGACGTGACTTCAATTAAGGCTAAGGAATTCGCCATGCCACAAACCGCATCATCAAAGCAAGCAACTCTTTGGGACAAGTTACCCAGTGTGAGAGCGCCGCTGTCATACATTGCGCCCAGCGACGGGCCGGCCCAGGTGCGTGTTTATCCGCCGAGCAGCGGCATTGCAACGGAGCGCCCGAGCGCGGCCCAGCACGTGATGGCCATTCGCGACGTGCGGGAAGTTGCAGCGGATTTGCGGCTCGACGAGCAAGGCTTTGAATTGCATTCCTCTCTATCGGCATTCACCGATTTTTACGATGCAGCAGCCGTACGCGAACGTTACTATCCCGAGGTGGAAATGGCGCTGCGCGCCATGGCCAATGCGCTCACCGTGATCGCGTTTGACCACAACGTGCGCAGCGCCATCCGCGCAGCGCGCGGAGAGACGGGCATACGTGTGCCCGTTGATCAAGTGCATAACGACTATACGGAGGATTCGGGTCCCAAGCGCAGGCAAGAAATTCTCGCCGCAACTGGCCGTTTAGATCTGATGGACCGGCGTGTGGCGTTCGTCAATTTGTGGCGGCCGATTATCGGCCCGGTGCAAGATAATCCCCTTGCGTTGTGCAGCGCGCGCAGCGTTGCGGCACATGATTTGGTGCCGACGGATATTCATCACTTTGGCGAAGATGACCTCACCACACCGCGGCACACGGGACAGATCTATTCCGTTCGCCACAACCCCGCACACGAGTGGTTCTATGTATCAGAAATGCAGCCTGACGAGGTGCTGTTGTTAAAGTGTTATGACTCGCTTGCCGACGACCGCGCACGCTTTATGCCACACACTGGTTTCATAAATCCCAACTGTCCGAACACATTCGTGCCACGGGAAAGCATCGAGGTTAGGACGTTAGTCGTGTTCGCCGAACCAAATTGACGAACTCAAGGCGTTGAGACTGATAGAAGCCGCTCCGAGGGCTAAGCGGTTAAAGCTCATAATTAATCTCGCTTGTGCGAGAGCTGTACAAGAGGTGTTAGCAATTATTTCCCCGTAGGGCATGTTTTTCCTGTTGACACAGCGAAGCTTGTTAGCCCACACTCCTTATAAATGGGAAATTATCACGCGTATATAAATGCCAAATAAAAGCCAGGCGTAGTGGGCGAGTGGATCCGGGGCGAGCGGGTGTACCATTGGTGTTTCCTCTCTTTGACCGAGCTAGATCGACGACGTGAAGTATTGATGTTTGGGGCGGTCCGAAGGCGACGCAAAAGTTTTGAAGCCAGTGGTGCAAGACGCTGGCCTCGTTCAGTCTTGCCCGGCGTCAATTCTCCGATCGCCGATAGCACAAGCCGCATGAAAGGTGGGGCGGCGGCGTGGTTTTTGCTGAGGCCGATTTAGGTGATAATGGTGCATTTGTGCCTTCGGTTCCTGGCCTTTAGTGCGGGGGTATCACAAGGAAAAGCGGGTATCAAGGTACATGTATTGGCATGAACCCAATACAGAACAATAGGATAATATAGATATGCTGCTAATGATCGACAACTATGATTCTTTCACTTACAACCTCGTGCAGTATTTGGGCGAGCTGGGCGAAGAGGTTGTCGTGCATCGCAATGACGAAATTACGCTGGAGCAAGTGGCGCAGATGGACCCTGCGCGTATCGTCGTTTCGCCAGGGCCTTGTACGCCGAACGAGGCGGGGATTTCCGTTCCGCTGATTGCACAATTCGGGGATAAGATTCCCATTCTGGGCGTGTGCCTCGGGCATCAAAGTATTGGCCAAGCCTTTGGCGGAAAGATTGTGCACGCAAAACAATTGATGCATGGCAAGACTTCGCCCATACATCACACCAGCCTCGGTGTGTTTAAAGATTTGCCGAATCCTTATTTAGCGACGCGCTACCACTCGCTGGTGATTGAACGTGAATCGCTTCCCGACTGTTTGCAAATCACGGCCTGGACGGACGATGCCGAAATCATGGGTGTGCGCCACAGGACGCTGCCCATACAAGGCGTGCAGTTTCATCCGGAATCCATTTTGACGGAACACGGCCATGCGTTGCTACAAAACTTTACTCGCCAATAGCGGCTCTGCGAGTTGATTCGAAATGTGTCATTCCAAAAAAAGCCTGAATCCAAATAAATCTGCGTAACGTTGCGTGCATGACGTAAACGGTAAGAATTGTGCCGAAGCGCGTCACAAGTCATTCGAATTTGAAAGCCAATAGCAGGGGGTTGCAATCTGGCACAAGATTTGCTGGGGTTGACAAACCACCGGGATCGCCGCCAAAGTAGGGCTGCGACACTAAAATAAATGAGCGACTGGCACTGCTGCAGCGCTGCGAGGTTAAATGTCAACACAGGCTAGGTCAGATATGAGTACTGATCCACTCCGCAAGGCATATCGAACGTCCGTGGGTTCGCCCGGTTGGACTGCGTCATCCAATGGCGTCGGTGGATGTTTAGCCTAGCGTCGCTTGTCCCGCCAGAGGGTTGGCGCGCTTCCCTGCGCGCGACGGCTGAGCGAGAACAATCGGTGTTCCGCATTGTTATTGAAAGCTTACTGCTTGTTTATTTCACAATTGTCTATGGGCGCGATGCCAGTTTTTCCCCCGCCGAGCGTTCTATCCTCGGCCTCAACGTAGCGTTCCTGGTTTTTTCTGTTTGGATACTGGCTCAGACCTACCGATCAGCGATCACGGCACCCGTGCGCTATTCGCTTGCTGCAGTGGGAGATGTATTAGGTATTTCGCTTACACTCTACCTAACTGAGGTTATCGGCCTTGCAGCGTTTGGCCTTTACTTGTTTATCGTATTTGGTTACGGCTTCCGCTTCGGGAAGCGCTACCTGTTTCTATCACAAGGGTTAAGTGTCTTCGGCTTCGGCAGTGTAGTTTTATTGAGTCCGTATTGGCATGGCATGCTGCATATTGCGACGGTGTTCGCTTTTATGTTGCTTGTACTGCCGATATATATTGCGTTTCTGTTAGACCGAGTGAACGCGGAAAAACAGATCGCACAGCAGGAGCGCGAACGCGCAGAGGCAGCCAGCGCCGCCAAGACGACCTTCGTCGCTAATATGAGCCATGAAATTCGCACCCCTCTCAACGGAGTACGTGGCGCGGCTCATTTACTGCGAGATACCCCCCTCTCTGATGAGCAGCGGGATTTATTGGAAACCATGGAGGTGTCTACCGAGGCACTTTTGTCCGTCATTACCGACGTGCTCGATTTTGCGAAAATTGAAAGTGGCAAAGTAACCGTTGAAAAAGTAGCGCTCGATCTCGGCGCGCTTATTCAGCGCGTGGGCGCCATGTTCCGTCCCTCTGCAACGGCCAAAGGAATTGAACTAAAAGTACAACAACCTCTTGACCCGTTGGCAGCCATCGTCGGAGATCCAACTCTCATACGCCAAGTATTGGTGAACTTAGTGGGTAATGCCATTAAGTTTACGACTCAGGGTTCGGTGGGTCTACATGTGCGCACCTTGTCTGAGGACCATGACATCGTCCGGCTTCGATTCGAAATCGTGGATACGGGAATCGGCTTATCGTCCGATGCGCAAGCGTACATTTTTGATAGCTTCACCCAAGCAGATGGCTCGACCAAACGACGCTATGGTGGAACAGGCTTGGGGACAACAATCTCCAAAGGACTGGTCGAGGCCATGGGTGGCCGAATTGGCGTGGTTAGCGCAATCGGTAAAGGATCAACTTTCTGGTTTGAGCTAGCCCTGGTCAAACAACCCGTTGCGGATGCGGTCAAGCTCACCGATTTGCGAGTCTTGGTGTGGAACAGGTCAGAACAATCGGCAGCAATGGTTAGCCAATACTTGGCAGGCTGGGGTGTTTCCTATGCCGTGGCCCGTTGCGCGAGTGATGTTGTCGATTATAGGAGTACAGCTAGTCAGGCGCGCGGTACTTACCGCTTCGACGTAGCGATTCTCGATACCGATTCAGCATCCGAATTTGTAACCCTGAAGGATAAGGCGAGCGACCTGCTCCCACCTGGCCGCACGGTTTTACTAAGCGGCGCCTCAATCAATACGCCTAAGCCTGAACTTGTCCCGCAGCTAATTTGCGTTCTCACTGACCTGACAGCCAAGAGCGAGATATTTAAAGGGCTGCACGATTACATCGCGTTGCGCACTCGTGATGGCTCTACAGCCGACGTTGATACGAACCCCGTTAAAATAGACAAATTACCCGGCCGAGGCGCACGCATTCTCGTTGCGGATGATCAAACCATAAACCGTATTATCATTTCTAAAATCTTGACCAACGCCGGCCATCAAGTAAGTACAGCGGAAGATGGCGAAGCTGCCCTTGCCCTGCTTGATCAAGAGTCATACGATCTTGCGATCGTTGACATGATGATGCCGGTGATGGATGGGCTTGAATTAATTAAATTTTACCGATTTAGTAAAACCTCAGGGCGGCGTATGCCATTTGTTGTCTTGACCGCAAACGCGTCACGGGCTGCTGCAGACGAGTGCATGAAAGCAGGTGCAGATGCATACTTGACGAAGCCTATTGACCCACAAAGTTTAGCGGCAACCATCGCTCGTCTATTACCGGAAGGAGTTAGTGTGCAACTTCCGGTTGCGTTGTCATCGACGCTGACCACAGTCGCGCCACTCGAGGAACCGAGTGACCGTCCAATTCTCGACGAACGCCAGTTGGCCGAGATGGCTGCGTTAAGCCAAGATCCTCAATTTTTGGAGAAATTGGTGGATGGATTTCGAGAAGACACGCGCAGCCTAGTGACTCAGCTCAGTGACGCAACGGAACGTGGAAATTTGCCCGACTTTCTCGATCATGCCCATGGTATCAAGGGCAATGCAGCACATATTGGCGCATCCCGGCTGGTGGATGTTTGCACGCGAATTGGTACGTTATCCAGAGTGGCGCTGATGGAGCAGAAAGCACAACTGGTACACCAGGTAGAAACGGAATTTCAAGACGTCGCGGTACGCCTTGCGACCTACGTCACACAAAAACGGCTCAGCACAACGTCAAGCTCTCGGACACGGAAACTCACCGGGGACGGATTTAGCACACCGTTTTTACCCTAGCGGTTAACCATCCCGCGGCATAGCACGGCCGTTGATCTCTGCAACGCTCGTTCATCCGTCGGCAAAAGTCAAGCTGCAACAACAGCGCTAGTCCGCTCCTCGCTCGCCGCCACTAATTGGTGTTGCTTACGAACTAGCCGCTCCATCATTTTCAGATCTCGGTCCCTGAGCTTTAACGCCGCATCAACCCAAATATCGGTGGTATCAACTAACTCTTGAAAGGCGACATTGTCGAAACGCTGCCGCGCGCGCTGCGCCGCTAAAAACCCAACGCCGGCACGTTGTCGCCGATGGGCATATTCCGCGACAACGGAATCTCCGCAACCGTCATCGGCCAGCACATCGACAATTCCGCGCTCGTGCAACTCCGCGCCACAGAATGTCTTACCACTCAAGATCATGTCATTTGCCGCTTTAATCCCAATTTTGCGGCCAAGATAAGTGTATGCACCCATACCAGGGAACAAGTTAAATAAAATCTCGGGGAAGCCAAACGTTGCACTTTTTTCAGCAACCAATATCGACGACGATAAAGCTGATTCAAACCCACCTCCCAATGCATCGCCCTGGACAAGCGATATGGTCGTGACCGGCAGGTTGTAGTTGGTGTAGTTATGGAAACTGATGTCGATACACTGTCTTGCATAGCGGGATAAAGCATCTCGGTCTTGGTTCTTTACCAATTCACTAAACAGCGCGAGATCGCCGCCCAAGTTGAACACTTGTGGAATGTCCGATGCCAAAACGACGAACTGCAAGTCATGAAGCACGCCGTCTTTCAATATCTTTCCACCGGTGTTTTCGATCGCGATTTGACAGCGCCGTATATCGCGCATGAATTCAACGCTAAAGCAGGGGCGGCCGCGTGGCGCCATGCGGACCCAAAGCACCCCCTGGTCGGCGTCAAATTCAAGCCGGAACTGGCCGAGGTGTTGGGAGAGGATGTCACAATTAACTTGGAGGGCTGTATTGGCGACGGCATGCATGGAAAAGTCTCCTTTAATTACATTAGCAGGGGTTGAAATTGCGACTTCACTTGGCGCTGTGGCATAAACTTTCGTCGGCCCAGGCGTGTAGGAACGCTGTTTGCGTTGTTTACGGTATTGCCGAAGGTCTTCTACAGATTCGAGTTCGATTCCAAGCAGAGTAGAGAGCTTATTAAGAATCGTGTTGATGACCTTGTCTTCGTGGCGCTCACCAAACTTTATCTGTGCACTGAGCCAATGTTCCATCCATTCCGGATCGGGAAGTCTGCTCTGAACTGAGTCTATCGGAAACAGTGATTTGTTAACATGTAGATTCGTTGGGTGCGCATTAGCGAACTTAGGATTTGTCATGGCGGAAGCAACTTTCAGGAACGCATTGGTCGCCTCTTCAGCATTTGCGATCAGCGCGCGCTCCATATAGCGGCAGTAGGCACCCGCATGACGAGCTTCATCGTTGGCCAGCGTCGAATAGATATGTTTGATTAGCGGTTCGCTATGCCAATCGGCGGCACGCCGATACCATTGGGAGAGTCGCACCTCGCCACAAAAATGCAGGGCCAGCGTTTCATAGATGGGTGCGGGATCGAACGAAAAACGTACCCGTTGCAACTCGGTCTCAGTAGGCACAAGGTCTGGCCGAAATCGTTTCAGATATTCAATCAAAACAAAGGCGTGTTTCATCTCTTCGTAGTACCAGACACTCATAAAAGCGGCGAAGTCCGCATCTTGGCCGCCGTCACGGAGAAACATCTCCATGGCGGGTAGGGAGGCCCATTCAGTG
>JBDSJK010000075.1:0-2758 GCA_039917535.1 Burkholderiales bacterium | reverse complement strand
GGCCTGTCCGGTGGCGCCCTGCCCCATGCGCAAGGGGTGTTGCTAGCGATGACGAAGTTCATGCGTATTCTGTCGATTGATCCCGTTGCGCGGCTCGCGCGGGTGCAACCCGGAGTGCGCAACCTGGCGATCTCTGAAGCCGTTGAGCAATATGGTCTTTATTACGCGCCCGACCCGTCGAGCCAAATCGCCTGTTCTATCGGCGGCAACGTGGCGGAAAATTCAGGCGGCGTGCATTGCCTGAAGTATGGCCTCACGGTACACAACATTCTAGCAATTCGCGCCGTCACCATCGAAGGCGAGTTGCTGGAAATAGGGTCCGAGGCCCTCGACGCGCCGGGCTACGATTTGCTCGCGCTGCTCACGGGATCGGAAGGCATGCTCGCCGTAACGACGCAAGTCACTGTCAAATTATTGCCGAAGCCCGAGCGCGCGCAAGCGATCTTAGCTGCGTTTGACGATGTGGAAAAAGCGGGGCTGGCGGTCGGCAGCATTATCGCCGGCGGCATTATTCCGGCCGGCTTGGAGATGATGGACAAGCCCGCCATCCGGGCGGCGGAAGCATACATCCACGCAAACTATCCGACCGACGCCGAAGCTATTTTGATTTGCGAATCAGACGGCACGACGGAAGAAGTCGGCGACGAAATGGCGCGCATGCAGGCCATCTTGGAACAAAGCGGCGCCACAGAAGTGCGCTTCTCCCAAGACGAGGCACAACGGCTTAAATTTTGGGCGGGGCGCAAAGCCGCGTTCCCTGCCGTCGGCAGAATTTCGCCGGATTATTACTGCATCGACGGTACGATTCCACGCAAGACCTTGCCCTTTGTGCTGCGAAAAATTTATGAGTTTACCGATGCGGCAGGACTCGCCGTGGCGAACGTTTTTCACGCCGGCGACGGCAATCTGCATCCGCTGATCTTATTCGATTCCAACAAACCGGGCGACTTTGAAAAGACCGAAAAACTGGCGGGCGAAATTCTCGAACTGTGCGTGGCGGTCGGCGGCACGATCACCGGCGAGCACGGCGTCGGCATCGAAAAAATCAATCAAATGTGCGTACAGTTCAGTGAGCAAGAACGCGAACTCTTCCACGCCATCAAAGCCGCGTTCGATAGCAAAGGATTACTTAATCCGGGCAAGGCGGTACCCAGCCTGCATCGCTGCGCCGAGTTCGGCGCGATGCACGTGCACCATGGTCAGGTGAAGTTTCCCGACCTCCCTCGCTTTTAATAAAGTTTTTTATGCAAGCCATTCACGCGCAATTGGCCGAGCGAATCCGCTTGGCCGCCGAAAAAAACACGCCCTTGGCCATACGTGGCGGCGGCAGCAAAGCGTTCTACGGCCAACCCGTCGCGGGTGAAGCGTTGGATGTCACGGCTTATCGCGGCATCGTCGAATATGAGCCGAGCGAATTGGTCATCAGCGTTCGCGCGGGCACACCGCTCGAGGAAGTGGCGCAAGCGCTCGCAGGGCGCGGGCAAATGTTACCTTTCGAGCCGCCACACTTTTCGGAAAGCGCGACTATCGGCGGCTGTGTCGCTGCTGGGCTTTCCGGCCCGGCCCGCGCGGCTCGCGGCTCGGTGCGAGATTTTGTGTTGGGTGTGCGCATCATTGACGGACTGGGTCGCGATCTTCATTTCGGCGGCAAAGTCATCAAGAACGTCGCGGGGTATGATGTCTCGCGATTGATGGTTGGCGCGTTGGGCACGCTCGGTGTAATCACCGAAATTTCCTTCAAAGTATTGCCGCTGCCCATCGCGGAAGAAACCTTGTCGTTCTTGTTGCCCGCGGAAAAAGCCATCGATCAAATGAATCGCTGGGCCGCGCAACCGTTGCCGATTTCTGCTACGTATCATGCTGTAGATCGGCTCTGGGTGAGGCTCTCCGGTGCACAAAGCGCGGTGACCGCGGCCGTCAAGAAACTCGCCGGACTATCGGCGCCGAATGCTAATCTATTTTGGCAGGACGTGCGTGACCATCGCGCCGCATTCTTTTCCGACACGTTACCGCTGTGGCGATTGTCCGTGCCGTCCACCAGCAAACCAATTGTAATTTCAGGCGAACAAGTGATGGAGTGGAACGGCGCACAACGCTGGTTATTGAGCAACGAACCGGCAGAAACGGTTCGCGATAGGGTCGCTAAAGTCGGTGGTCACGCCACGCGTTTCCATCATGATCGCGGAGTCGGCGCAATATTTCATCCACTCGCGCCAAGTATCGCCGAGTTGAATCGACGTCTCAAAACTAAATTTGACCCACGCGGCATACTCAACCCCGGTCGCATGGATAACGTGTAACTCATGCAAACCAATCTAATCGACGAGTTCAAAAAAACGCCCGAAGGCCAAGAGGCCGAGGCGATTTTGCGCACCTGCGTACACTGCGGATTTTGCCTCGCCACGTGTCCGACCTACCAACTGCTCGGCGATGAACTCGACAGTCCGCGTGGCCGAATTTATTTGATGAAGCAGTTGCTGGAAGGCCAGGATGTCACCGAGAAAACTCAACTGCACTTAGATCGCTGCTTGACTTGCCGCAGTTGCGAAACCACCTGTCCGTCCGGCGTCAAATACGGCAATCTTGTGGACATCGGACGCGGCCTGCTGGAGAGCCGCGTCCCGCGCGGCGTTTCAGCCACCCTCAAGCGCAAGGCGCTCCAGTACTTGCTGCCACGGCCGGCCATTTTCAAACCCGCGCTGAAGCTCGGCCAACTCGCGCGTCCGCTGTTGCCCAACGTGCTCAAAGCGAAAATCCC
>JBDSJK010000074.1:0-5387 GCA_039917535.1 Burkholderiales bacterium | reverse complement strand
GAAATTTTTTCGTGGGCATCTTTATGCTCACGTTCGGGGAAATTGACCAAGCAGCCGACCGCTTCCGCTTGGGTGATTGCAACGGGCTTACCCGCTAACACGGAGTCGATTGCCTCGGTCAGATACTGTTTGCTAGCCGCAGGCCGCTCCGCGCCGTAGGAAATGCGATCATCCAGCGGGCCGCGATAAGCAAGTTTCCAGGTCTTAGGGTCAATGACGAACACGTCGGCGGTACGCTCAACGCCCAGCGCTTCGCCAATCAATTGCGTTTCGTCGATTAAGATAGGCATATCAATACCAAACTCGGCTGCTTCTTTAGCAACCGTCTCGCGATCATCCTGCGGGTTGGAATTCAGCAGCAGAAACTCAACACCCTGCGCCCGATATTGCTCGCGAATTTCTCGCAATCCCGGCAGCGTCTTGCGCACGATGGGACAGCCATTGCCATGGACCATAATGACCACGGCCTTCGCGTCCGATAGGTAGTACAAGTCATGAGATGCACCGTTTTGATCCAGCAACCTGAAATTATCCACCCGGCTTCCGGGACTCAGCGCATATGCAGAACAGGCGAAAACAAGAGACACAACAGCGGCGAGAAAACGAAGCAGGGCGGTCATACAGCCTCCGAAGAAACACAAGTCATGGTCGAAACACGTACCCAATATCCTACACCGGCGAGAGCAAGCAGAACACAGCTACCGTTTTCTATCCCATTAAATTGCCTAGCGGCCATGGGTGGGCGCGCTGATCAATTGAGTAAGGACCCTACCCACTTGGCATAAATCCGCTCGGTTACTCGCCGCATGGCCGGCAACTTGACTGCCATATTGCTTAAAATCTGTTCGCTGGTTTGGACGCCCGGCTCGCTAAGACTCGCGAGCATAACGCGATCTTTTTCTATCCAGTAGCGGATAATGTTTTCATCGACTTCAATATGGGTTTGCGAGCCGTAGTGAATGCCGAGAACGAATGCTTGATTGGGGCAATTTGCGCCGTGCAACACCCGCGTCGCGCCGTTGGGAATCGCGAAGGATTCGAAGTGCCACTGGAATGCCGGAAAGCTTGTGGCATCGCCAAACCAATCGCGGGCGATTCTGTTGTTTTCCACTTCGCAATGGTTCCAGCCGATCTCTGCTGCCGGGCTTGCTGACACCTCTGCGCCGAGTGCTTTCGCAAGCAATTGTCCACCTAGGCAATGGCCGATCACGGGAACATTTTCTTTCACAGCGGAGCCAGTTAGCGCGAGCACTTGCGCAATCCACAGCAGATTATCATGGACCCTCGGCGACCCACCCATAAGGCACAACCCGCTATGGTGCGCGATGGATGATGGCACCGCTACTGCACGGTCAATGCGCAGCCAGTCGTAGAGGATGTTCCGCGCGCGCAAAAAATCCGCGAAGTAGCCCGGCGCGTTTTCGGCGTCGTACTGGAGATGGCGACGGGCTTCGAAATCAATTCGCTCTAAAACAATCCGGATCGCGCGCAGTAGTTTTGCATCAACCTGTTAGTTAGAAACAGTAAATCAATTGCAGTCCCAACAGATTGTTGGTCTTGGAATAATCACCCTGCGAGGGTTAAAAAATGTCTTCAGGCTGGAACCGTCGAGGCGATACTCTGCGCGCATGGTAACGTTTTTGTCGATCAGATAATTCCACGTTGCGGTAATCGCGTAACGGTTGGCGCCTTTATCGGGATCGTTTGCCGCACCGATGAGCGGATCAATCTCGGGGCCGAACCCGTTGAAGGCGTCTCCGCCTTGCGCATCTTACTCATCAATCACACCGTCACCATTCAGATCGACGCCCTGCTGCAACTAGCCAAAGGTGTCGCCCGGCGTACCGCCGCCGTTCTTGCTGTTCTTGATGTAGTCAACACGCACCACGCCTTCGGAGCGCGGAGTGAATTTGAAAGCGGCCAATCCTGAAGCGCCGAGCCAGGTGGCGGTCTTGCCATTAAATGCGGCGTTTTCAAATCGCCCGTAATCGAGTTGTCCGGAGAAACTCCAATCGCCTTTAGTGGAATAGAAATCCGCTTGAACATTGGTGAGATTATTGCCGAACAATTTGCCGCGATAGAACGTCCCGCCGACACCAGCAAACTCGCTTACCGCGTAGTCGAGACGGCCATGAACAGCCGTGGAACGGTCCCGGTAGTTGCGGCTCAAGTTGGCGGGATTGCCTATCATCACTTTGCCCCCTAAGCTTCGAGCCTTCCGGCGTGAATTCAAGTTCCGCGCCGGTCATGTAGGTGAATTCGGCGAAGTCGTAGAGCAAGTTGAAGGTAATGTTTTTGCGCAACGTGGCGGCTTGGTATTCGTAGTTCTGCCACGAGCCGACTTGGCCGGCAAACAGTTTCAAGCTGGGTTTAAGCGGAATGGAAAAAATCGCTTGGTTGATGATATTGTTGTTGCCTTCGTCGTAACCCTTTTCCGGCATGATTTCGATCACACCTTCCGCGCCGCTCTCAAAAGTTTTTTCCAAACGTAAGAAAATCGACCCGAAGAATGAATTGTCGTAGCCATAGACGTTCTGTCCGACGGCATCGCTGCCGCCGGTGATGCCGTTCAAGGACTGTTGGTGTGGCGGTGCTGGTTATAAATATAAGTGGGATCGGCATAGCCGGACAGTTTCAAACCAAAAAAGCCACGCTCTTCCGCAGAGGTGTCCATCTGATCCACCTTCAACTTGAGCTTGTTAACGTCCGTGATGGTTTGATTGAGGCGTTCATTGGCAACGGGCGCCTCGGCTGCGGGCGAGACGGGCATTGCAACGGGCGCACCGGTGATTTTTTCTTCCAGCGCTTTCACTTTTGCCTGGAGTTCCTGCAACTCGCGCAGCAACTCGGCATTATCGGTTTGTGCCAGCGCCGCGCAAGGTAAAGCAAGCGCTATTGCTGCGATCAAGGGTTTTATGGTGTGTATTCATGATGCTTCTTCCTTTTCTATTATTGATAACGTTCTGTGCTGTCATACTATTCATAGTCGGCCACCCCGATCGTCTCATGGATACTGGTTCGTGGCGGCATATGTCTGTAGAGCCGCCCTGATATTGCCTCTCCGAGCATAGCTCAAGTCGATGGTGTTGCTTCGCGATAGGCGTCCGCTATTTCTTTTTCGAGCTTGCGTTGGCTACGCGTCATGTAAATACTGGCTGCGACGACGCCGATGCTGACCAGCACAATGATCACCGTCGCGATGGCGTTTACCTCCGGATTCAGGCCGAGTCGGGCTCGCGAAAACACCACCAACGGCAGGGTGGTTGAACCGGGTCCCGAAAGAAATGCCGACAAAATCACATCGTCCAACGAGACGGTGAACGTTAATAACCAGGCCGACACGATGGACTGGGAGATCAGTGGCAATGTAATCAAGAAGAAAACTTTGAACGGCGTGCAGCCGAGATTCATCGCCGCTTCTTCCAGCGAGCGATTGACTTCCGACAACCGCGCGCGAATCGAAACCGTTGCGTAGGCCATGCCCACCAGTGTGTGGGCGATCCAGATCGTCATGGTGCCACGCTCGGGCCAGCCGATCGCTTTTTGCATCGAGACCAAGAACAACAACAGTGACAGGCCGATGACGATTTCCGGCATCACCAACGGCGCAGTGATCATGCCGTTAAACAGCGGCCGACCGAAGAATTTTCTGTAGCGCACTAGTACAAATGCAGCGAAAGTTCCGAGGATGGCCGAAGCGGTCGCAGTCATCAGCGCGATCTTAAGCGACAGCGCCGTCGCGCGTAGTATCTCCTCATCTTTCAACAGCTCACCGTACCACTTGAACGAAAAGCCAGACCAGAGGGTGACCATCTGGGATTCGTTGAAGGAAAAAATCACCAATGTGATGATCGGCAAATACAGAAACAAGTAGCCCAGGCCCAGCACACTGCCGGAAAGCCAGGCGCTTTGCTTCACGCTAGCGAACTCCCGCCGCGTTTTTCCTGCTGATGATTCAGGATCACAAAGGGCACCAGCACGATGAGGATCAACACCACGGCGACCGACGCGGCCATGGGCCAATCGTTATTGCTGAACATTTCATCCCACAATACGCGGCCGATCATTAAGGTATCCGGCCCGCCTAGCAATTCAGGAATCACGAATTCACCCACGGCGGGAATAAACACCAGCAACGAGCCCGCCAGGATGCCGGACACGGACAGCGGCAGGGTGACCTTGAAAAAGGCAACCAACGGCGTTGCGCCCAAATCCATCGCGGCTTCCAGAAAACGATTATCCTGCTTGACCAGATTATTGTAGAGCGGAAAAATCATGAACGGCAAGTAAGCGTATACCATGCCGAGCATGAGGGAAAACGGCGTATTGATGATCGCCAACGGCTCATGAATGATGCCCATGGACATCAATGCATTGTTGAGTATGCCGTTGGTAGTGAGAATGCCTTTCCAGGCGTAGATGCGCAGCAGAAACGACGTCCAAAACGGCAGGATCACCAGCATCATTAATGTCGAGCGATGTTCCGGTTTAGCACGCGCCATGCACAACGCAAACGGGTAGCCGATCAGCAGGCAAAACAAGGTTGTCAAAAACGCGTACTTCAGCGAACTGATAAAAGTCAGAACATAGAGCGGATCTTTAAAGATGAACAGATAATTGCTAAGTTTGAGTTTCAGATCGAGGTTGCCGCCCGTGTAGCTGACAATATCCTTAAAAGGGATGCGGCTCATCTGCATTTCCGACATGCTGATCTTGAAGATAATCAGAAACGGAATAAGAAGAAATAAAATTAGCCACACATAAGGTATGCCGACAACACTGATTTTGCCCCAGTTGATTGCCTTCAGGCGGGCTAGTATTTTCATCGCGATTAATTCGTCAAGACTACCATGGCCGATTGGGACCAGGTCGCAAAAACCTTGTCGCCCCAGGTTTGAGCGCCTTCTTGATGGCGATCGACATTGGGTGCGCTGGCCTTGATCTTTTTGCCCGAAGCAAACTTGAGGTAATACACCGTGTAACTGCCGAGGTAGGCGAGATCGATGACTTCGGCCTCGCAGAAATTAAACTCGCCACTAGGCCGCTCGCGCAGCACGCTAATCTTTTCTGGGCGAACGGCAACGCCCACCGCCATGCCCAGCGTGCCGGTAATGCCGTGGCCGACATAATGTTTGCACTCGGGCGTTTCGATCACCACATGATCGGGTTCGTCTACGATCAGGGTGCCCTCGAACATGTTGCAGTCGCCGATGAAGTCTGCAACAAAACGGCAGTTAGGCGTTTCGTAAATTTCCGACGGCGTGCCGATCTGCAGGAATGAACCTTGGCTCATCACCGCTATGCGGCTCGCCATGGTCATGGCTTCTTGTTGATCGTGGGTGACCATCACGCACGTCAGGCCCACTTGCTCAAGTATGTTGACGACT
>JBDSJK010000073.1:0-2789 GCA_039917535.1 Burkholderiales bacterium | reverse complement strand
CGACGCGGTCGAGAGGGGAATTGCTAAGTCCGCGCCGCTTCCGTTGCCGCCCAATAATCCCGAGTTGTTCCGTGAATTTAGGGAATTGCGCTTGCCGTTTACTTACGAAAAGAAATAACGTTTCAGGTTAAGCTGTCGCGTCACACTCTGCGCTCTAACCTTTATCCGCCATAAGGTGAGCGGGTATTTCGAGTCAGTTAAGGTTGCCGCATGGAGCAGGGAGGGAGTGTCGCAAATCACCACGTCACCCATGCCATACTTCAGACGCAATTGATACTTCGTTTGCGTGGCGTGGTGCTTGAGATCGTCCAGCAGAGCGATCGACTAATCTTGCGGCATGCCTTCGATGCCGTTAAATGGGCAAGCACTGCAATCGTTACGAGTCCAGTAAACTTGTGCCATGATTCAGCCCCTACGCACCGCGCCAGGCCTATCCGCTTTCGGCCTGATGGTTTTCCTGTGTTTTATTTGGGGCTTCACCCACGTCGTCGCAAAGCTGACTGCGCCTCATATTTCGATGGTCATGCAAAGTGGGTTGCGCTCGGGAATTTCTGCGCTGCTGGTTTTAATTTGGGCCGGCGCGCGTGGCATCCCGATTTTCAAACGCGACAGAACTTTGTGGCTCGGGATCGCGGCGGGCGCACTGTTCGCGGGCGAGTTTCTATTCATCTCGCTCGGTCTGGTGCATACCGGCGCGTCACGTATGGTGGTGTTTTTGTACCTTGCGCCGTGCCTCACCATCCTCGGGTTACATGGGTTCATCCCCAGCGAGCGACTTTCCTGGAGACAGTGGCTGGGCATACTGTTCGCCTTTGGCGGCATCGTGCTGGCCTTTGGCGACGGTTTCGCCGCGGCGCGAAGCTCCCTGCTGGGCGATCTGTTTGGTTTAATCGCGGCAGTGCTTTGGGCGGCAACCACGGTGCTCATACGCGTCACTCAGCTCAGCACCATTAGCGCCAGTAAAGTTTTGTTCTACCAACTCGCGGTGACCGCGGTGCTGTTGCCCGTTGCCTCGATCTGGCTCGGTGAACCAGGCATTGTTTCAATCACGCCCTTGGTTATTTTGAGCCTGATTTACCAAAGCGCCATCGTGTCCTTCGCCAGCTATCTTGCGTGGTTCTGGCTGCTCACTCGCTATCTTGCTACGCGGTTATCGGTGTTTTCATTCCTCACGCCGTTGTTCGGCGTCGTCGCAGGCGTGGTCGTTTTGCATGAACCTTTGCGGCCAATTTTTCTCGGTGCCGTTGCGTTGGTCGGCATGGGTATCTACCTCGTTAATCAACCAAAGTCCTAGGGATGTGCCCGGAAAGCCGCATGGATATTGGCTCACAGGCCGATATATTCGAAGTCTGGTGAGCAGTAGATCGAGTAGGGAGATAGAATTAATTCTTGTCATCCTAAGCGGCCTTTAGCCCCGGACATGATCCGGGGGAAGGATCTGCTGTTCGCCAAAAGAAGCAAAAGTCAGATGCTTCGGCAAGAAACCGCCTCAGCATGACAAAGCGGGTGATCGCAATCTCCAGCCAAATTAGACGCGACACCCAAGAGCCGGTAGACTTTAGCCCCTTTCGCCGTTGGTTTCACCGTCATGACTGAATTACTCGATCTTCCCGCAACGCCGACCAGCGACGCGAGTTCTGAACGTATCGCTCGCGAAGTTGCGCGCCGCCGTACCTTCGGCATCATCTCGCACCCGGACGCGGGTAAAACCACGCTCACGGAAAAATTGCTGCTATTTTCGGGTGCGATTCAACTCGCCGGAACGGTGAAGGCGCGTAAGAGCGGCCGTCACGCGACGTCGGACTGGATGGAGATCGAGAAACAGCGCGGTATTTCCGTGGCGAGTTCGGTCATGCAGTTCGACTATCGCAATCACGTCGTGAATCTCCTCGACACACCGGGCCACCAGGATTTTTCCGAAGACACGTATCGCGTGCTCACCGCCGTCGATTCTGCACTCATGGTAATCGACGCGGCGAAAGGCGTGGAAGCGCAGACCATCAAGCTGTTGAACGTGTGCCGCATGCGCGACACGCCTATCATCACCTTCATCAACAAAATGGACCGCGAGACGCGCGATCCGTTGGAATTGCTCGACGAAGTGGAATCGGTGCTCAAGATTCAGTGCGCGCCGGTGACATGGCCTATCGGCATGGGTAAAACTTTTCGCGGTGTGTATCACTTGCTGCGCGACGAGATTTTGCTGTTCACGCCAGGCGAAGAAAAAGCCAATCAAGACGTTGAAATTATCAAAGGGATAGACAATCCACGCCTCGCGGAAATGTTTCCGCTGGAGATCCAACAACTCAAAATGGAAGTCGAGTTAGTCCATGGCGCGTCGCATCCATTCGATCTCGGCGCGTTTTTAGGCGGCACGCAAACGCCGGTATTTTTCGGTTCCGCGATCAACAATTTTGGCGTGCGAGAAATACTCAACGCGCTGATTGAATGGGCGCCCGCGCCGCGCCCGCGGGACGCGACTGTGCGCGAGGTCGCGTCGACGGAGAGCCCATTCACCGGCTTCGTGTTCAAGATCCAAGCGAACATGGACGCGAATCACCGCGACCGCATTGCCTTCCTGCGCGTGTGCTCAGGCCGCTTCGAGCGCGGCATGAAGATCAAACACCTGCGGCTGGCGCGCGAGATCAAAGTCTCCAGCGTCGTTACCTTCATGGCCGCGAGCCGCGAGCAGGTGGAAGAAGCCTACGCCGGCGACATCATCGGCCTGCCTAATCACGGCAACATGCAGATTGGCGACAGCTTTTCCGAAGGTGAAGCGCTGCAGTTCA
>JBDSJK010000072.1:0-5838 GCA_039917535.1 Burkholderiales bacterium | reverse complement strand
AATTCTATGAACGGCGCGCCGACATCGAGCAACAAGGCAACACGCTCGTGCGGCAACAATTGCCCCCGCGCCGCGAAGCGTGAACCCGATTTCGCGGACGTATCGCGGGTGCGCGATTCGAGTGCGCGCAACTGCGCGAGCAACGCTTTCATTTGTGTGCGGTTGTCGCAGTAGCTTTGCGAGCGGGAATTTAAACGGGACTCAAGAATCGGCATGGCTTCATCTTACCAAAACCTACTGTTTGCAGGCCGTAAAAAGCAGACCCAACGAATTGCTTGTCATTCTGAGCGGAGCGAAGAATCTACTTTCTTCTGTTAATCGCTCAACTACAAAAGCAGATTCTTCGTCGCTTTACTCCTCAGAATGACAACGGAGAGAGTTGTAGGGAGGATCAAGCGCAGCGGATCCACCACAGACTAGCCGCGCAAACAACAGCATCGCCACGAGCCAATCCCAGAGCGGCTCTCGTGGCATGCCTTGCCAGGAAGCACACTGGATGAGGGCCGTGGCGAGGGTCGTTTCATGTGTACTCCAGAATCATTTGCCCTACCGCTAAAGGCAGCATCGTGAGTCTCCGATGCGGGTAAAATATTATCCTGCACATTTGCCAGGAGTTTTCTGTGTCTACGCGTTTAGAAGTTCTCGAAGATGAAGCGCTCAAATTGACAATAAGTGAGCGCGCGGCGTTGGCACAGCGGTTATTGGTGAGTCTCGACGCGGATGCTGAGGTAAAAGAGGCTTGGGCAATCGAGGTTGAGCGCCGCATCGCGGCAGTTGAACGCGGCGAGATGACGGATATTCCCATGGCCGAGGCCCTTGCTGCTCTGCGTGCCGGACTGCCGTGAACCTCGTCATTCTGCCGCCGGCGCTGGCTGAATTGCAGACTGCCGCAGCCTTTTAAATCTAAGAGGCGAACGTCAAACTTGGCGAATCGTTCGCGGCAGAGTTTGAACACTCGATCTCAGTACTGCTTGAACATCCGCTTAGCGGTATGGCCTGGCGAGGCACAACGCGCAAATTTCCGCTGCGCCGGTTTCCATATAGCATCATCTACGCAGTAGCACACGATCTGCTTCGAGTCGTTGCCGTCGCACATCAGAGCCGCCGTCCCGGTTACTGGGCTGGCCGTAGATAGCCGATGCATGTGACCGCCACTTGCCGACCTTTGCGCAGCATCAAAAATGTCAAATAACGGGCGCTCGCAGGTTTAGAGCCACGTAATAGTCAGTCAGTAGGGCGCGCACCGCGCGCGCGGCCTTTCGCCGCCGTCGCCACGCTCACGACCCAGAATCGCCGTTGTCAAAAGTTGTTTTTCTGCCGCTTGATTTCTTGATTGATCGCAAATCCGCGTGCGCCGTACGCACTCTATGCCTACTCTTCGAGTCGGACAACAAGGATGTAGGGCGCAATCGCAAAGCATTGCGCCGCATGATGCGCAAAATAGCCTATGAAATTTAGCTGCAAACACCTTGGTTGGATGTCCCCGTCCCGTGGAAATTCCGGTCACAATCGCGACAGCGTTCAACATACGGCGCAATGCTTTGCGATTGCGCCCTACGGACTGTATATGCCGACGATGGTGACGTTGTACAAAACGGCGCGGGGTAAGTTGTTTCGCGATCGGTTAAGTCAACCCTGCAAACCGGCCAAACTGATCATCGGCGCGACGATGCGAAAACTGCCCCATGTCGCCTACGGTGTCCGGAAATCCACTAAACCGTTTGATCCTACTCTGCATAATAATGCTTGACAGGAATAACAGTATCTACCAGACCAAAGTATTTTTCAAAAGTGATACGATAACGTGCGCCTTCGTTCATCAATAATTACCAAGGTGAAATCATGCGAGACTACGAGAAACGGATTACTGCTACTTTCCTGAGCAACTGCTCCGCCCAAACGGCGTATGACTGGCTGTCAGACAATTCGAAGGCATTGGCAGTGGCAGATGTTTCCCGTGACTGGCGTCCAAACGGCGAACGGAGGGTGCTTGAGTATCTGCTTCTGAGAAGGAAAGACAGAGTAGTTGATCTTGGTTTAGCGCAGTTCGGCGACACACGGTATGTGCTCCGAACTGTGTTCGCACGCGGCAACAGCGGCATTCGATGCGCAGTTCTCGCAAACCGAATACTTTTCGGCGATGTTTGGACGCAACATCAACCAATAGTCGATCTCCGCGCGATTGCAAAGCGTGGCGAGCGCCGCGAACTGGAAGCACTCGCGCTCAATCCGCATCTTCCTAACTCCTTTTACCAAAACCTGCTAAATCGGACAGAGTACTTCGCCGAGCTGGATGAGGTTAATCACAAGTTCATGCTCATGCGGCTAGGAGAGAACGCCCGCCTAGCAACGCCATACGATGCGTCACATTTGGACGGGTGGGCGGACAACGATTACAACAGAACTTTCACTATGGCGTGGGAACTGACTACGACTGTTCCAACGACACAGGATTGGGCTGCAGTGCTCGAGAGTCTCTTATGCAAGGCGCAAGGGGGCCTCAAGGAAGAGGAAATAATGCCGACTATAGAGCGGTGGCGAATTGATCCCCCGCGGAAAGATGGTGACAGTTACTATGACCCCGGTTACGGCTTCTATCTTCGGTCTCGCCTCGCTGACCTGCTTAAGGCCGATGACAATCTTCTAAGCGCAACAGATTTTGTCCTTCGCTATTCGTTTTACCGAAGGTTCTCTCCACAGAAATACAGGAACTGGCCGGATTTTCTTCAAAAGGACGGCGAGGAATTCGTGTCGCAAGCTATGGACAACATGAATCTGTGGCAGATAAAGGAAGAGCGGGAAAGACTATCGCAAGTGGCGTGGGACACACCGGACACGGGCTCTGACATGAGAATCCTGAACGCCTTTAGGGCACGTGAGAAATCTTTTCGGAAAGAGCATCCTGATTGGTTCTATGCCGAAGACGATAATTACAGTAAAGATCCAAACGCTGTTGCGCAAAGGACGGAGAAGCTCCTGAAATCCATCGCTGAAAAATTGGACGCTTTGTCGCTTCGGCGAGAACAACCATGGAGTCTATGGTGGAAGTGACTTGTAGCTCACGCAGAGCGGATGAAACCGTAGGTTGGTTGCTGAACGAAGAGAAGTCATCGTGAAGGTGACAATGCCCAACGAACAGCGCTGACTTAACTCGCCTTTGCGACGACGATGGTCACATAAGCTATCTGGTCGCACAACTTTCGTAGACGTTTTTATTCAATGATTTTGGCGATCCTCGAATGACCGAAATCGAACGACTTGGGTCAACCCATCAGATTATATGCGATGCCTGCGGCCTGATTAGCTCTACTGTTGGGAAGTAGCTGGCGTAGCGACACTTGTCGCGAGTGAGCAATGGTAGCTTCGCTACTGCCGCATGGGCGCCGATAAAGAAATCTGGCAGAACACCCGTTTTGCCGCCTTTTTGCTTTCGGTACTTAGCAAATGCTTTGCCCGCCAAAAACAGCGCTTCGCGAGGGATCGGCTCTATGCGAAATTCTCCCTGCGCCAAGGCAGCTTCTAGCTCCTCAATCTGTTTAAACGCGATCGAAAGCTCGGCGTAAATGACGGCATTGATACATAATGTTGCCGTGAGACTTTTTGTCTCCAATTGCTGTTGTGCCCAATCGCCCCACACCGGATCATTTTGTACAACGTCCAAAATGACATTGGTATCGACAAGAATCAACGATCAGCCTTGGGTCCGCGCGTCAGCGCCATGATTTGATTGGTACTCATTTTTACGGTCGCCACGCCTCGCAGCTGCGCGAACCGAGGCGTAGGCTGCCTGATCTTACGTTTGTCGTGACGCAGCACGACCTCCCCTGCTGGTGTGAGTTCAAAATCTACCGCAGAGCCTGGTCGAATGCCGAGCAACTCACGCATACGCTTCGGGATAGTGACTTGCCCTTTGGAAGTAACGGTTGTGGTCATAGCGTCGATAGTAATACTAATAAAAGTGAGGTATTACTATAGCACAAGCGCATCATTCAAACGAAAGCGAAAATGCATGCTTCACTTTTTCCTCGCTTATTGCACCATGCCACGATGCAATCCCATAAAAAGGGACAAGTCCCGCAATAGGTGACAAGTACCAGCGCGCCTCGCAGTCATGCCCATCCGGAGACGCTGATCGCAGCCCGCTACGGACAAGCGATAGCGCCTTCCGCCGTATGCGACGTAACTTTCGGGGCGCGTTCGGTAACAGGTAGCCATCAGGCGCTAACGCCTTTCCGTACCACGCTGGCTCGAGGTCGGCGATTCTATGGGATACTTGAGAAAATATTCGTCCGACTAACCGGTGCGGTCAGTCGTTGATCGCCTGATACACCATCTGTTTGAACAGATACCGATCGTAGCGTCGCGCCATGCCGGGTTGCCCCTGCGTCATCCACACGCAAATCAAATCTTCTTTCGGATCCACATAGAACCCGGTACCCGCCGCGCCCGCCCAGTAATACTCGCCGGCATTGCCGGTGACTTCGAACCGGCCCGTTTCCCGCCTAACGGCGAAACCCAATCCGAATCCGGTGCCGGCCGGCAACGTGGTCGCGCCAGAGGCCTTGGCATCGCCCAGATGGTCCGCGGTCATGTACTTCACGGTGGTACGGCTCAGCAGGCGTACGCCATCAAGCTCGCCGCTATTGATCATCATCTGCAGGAAGCGGGCATAGTCGGATGCCGTCCCGACACTGCCGGCGCCGCCGGCATCGTTCTTTTGCGCAACCGTCACATCGAGAAGGCTGATCGGCGTGTTGGTCGCCTTGTCCGTCGCGAAAGGCTGCGCAAGGCGGTCGCGTTTCTCCGGTGCTACGATGAACGCCGAATCCGTCATGCCGAGCGGCGTGAAGATGCGCTCCCGGATAAACTGGCCCAATGGCACGCCGGAGATCGCCTCGATCACCCGGCCGAGCACGTCGGTCGATAAGCTATATTCGAAGGTCGTACCCGGCTGATGGGCGAGCGGGACTTTCGCCAGGCGTTCGATCTGCTCCGCAGGCGTCACATCCTTCCAGTCCACACCTTCCTTCGCGTAAAGCTCCTTCACTTTCGGATGCGAGGTATAGGGGCCATAGACGAATCCCGATGTATGCCGGAGCAGATCCTGGATATTGATCTCGCGATCAACCGGAGCGTTCGCGTATTTTGTGGCACCGGTGTAGGGGTCTATCGAGGCGACGCTGACTTCAAGCTTCGCAAATGCCGGAATATATTTGGCTACGGGATCGGTTAGACGCAGCCGCCCTTCCTCCATTAGCATCATCGCCGCCACCGAGGTGTACGGCTTGGTCATGGAGTAGAGGCGGAAGATCGCGCTTTTCGTCATCGGCTTGCCATTGGCCGGATCGAGTTGCCCGATGCTGTCGAAGTAGACGATCTTGCCCTTGCGCGCGACCAGCATCACGGCGCCCGGATACTGTCCCTTCTCGATCTCGCCCTTGATGACCGGGCCGATACGCGCGAGCCGCTCAGTGGAAAACCCGAGGTCTTCCGGTGCAGCCGATGGCAACTCTGCCGCTCGGGTGAAGGCGGCCACAGAGAATGCAAATAGCAAACTCCAGACGAAACTGCGAAGACCTTTCACGTCCACTCCTCTCATTTATTGGTTGCGAATAGGATTCTCAACGCCACTTTTCGCTAAGTACGACTGTATAGCTGCACCGGCGAGTAGTCAATTACGCGTGTGGCGAGTAAAAATTTGCGGCTTTAGAGGATCGTCGAGTCGTTCATCCGCGGGCGGGAGCGGATTTCGCGGCGCTTTGGCGGTTCGCGCGAGCGCAGGCCGAGCGTGATCCTCGGCGCAGGTGCCGACACCGTGCGAGCTGGCAATCGGCGCGG
>JBDSJK010000071.1:0-2923 GCA_039917535.1 Burkholderiales bacterium | reverse complement strand
CGCCGGTGCGGATTCTGTGGATCCGTTCCAGGCCCGCCCGCGTAATAGGGGCCGACCCGAGTGATTTGAATCCCCGCCTCGGCCGCGTCCTTAGGTTGGATCGCACGGGGGCCTGCTCGACGCGGGGATTAAGCTATTGCCCCGCTCGCCACGGGATGCGGCTGTTCAGGTCGCGGGGGTAGTCTTTGCTTGCCGCGCCGTGGGCTCGGCTTTTGTCGAGGCTGAGCTTCTTAGGCGTTCCGCCCGGGGGATAGAGGGGCGCAAGAAGCGCGAGGCGGCTGCGGAGAGGCCCCCTACCCGCTGACGCCCCAGCGGAGGAGATCGCGCTCGACTGGGCGGCCGTTGAAATCGATCCTGATATCGGCAGCGGTGGCTTGTTCCCGGTCAGCTTACTCGCTCTCGGCAACGCTTCAAAGTTTGCGACAGAACCCAGCTTAATGAGGCATTCGGCTATTGCGGGCAGATGGCGTCTGAGCCGCATGGATATTAGTTCCTAGAGGGTAAGCCGCCACGAGCCGCATGGGATAAGGCGCGTGGCAAGGTGACAAATTCAGAACATGTTGCGCCACGGAAATTTGACGAAATTCGAGTCGCCGCGTATCGTAACGACTTTGCAACTCGCCGCCGCCCGCCATGAGTGTCGCCATTTCTATCGATTCCCAACTTTTTCGTCGTGACGCCCAAGTCATCGGCCTGGTCGGCGTTGCCCATGGCACTTCGCATTTTTTCCATCTTATCCTCGCGCCACTGTTTCCTTGGTTAAAAGACGCCTTCGGTTTAAGTTATGCCGAGCTGGGCTTTTTAATGACGATTTTCTTCCTCGTTTCCGGCGTCGGCCAAGCGCTGGCCGGCTTTTTGGTGGATCGCCACGGCGCGCTGAAAGTGTTGTGGGGCGGCATGGCACTGCTGGGCGTTTCCGCGCTGGGCTTATCCATGAGCAACAGTTACTTGGCGCTGATGTTCTTCGCCGGCATCGCGGGTTTAGGCAACAGCATTTTTCATCCGTCGGATTTTACAATTTTAAATAAGCGTGTCAGTCAGCCGCGCCTGGCCCACGCCTTTAGCTGGCACGGCATTTCGGGTTCTCTCGGCTGGGCTGCGGCACCCCCGGTGCTGGCCGGGTTGGCTCACCTTTATTCGTGGCGTGTAGCGCTGCTTGCAGCGGCTGCGTTGGCGTTCACGGTGTTCGGCATGCTGATTGTGTATCGCAACCAACTCGAGACTTCGGAGATTGAAGCCAGCGTCGCCAAGGCGCGCAAGGCAACCGGATTGCCTGAGAGCGTCAGCTTTATGACGCTGCCCGCCGTGTGGATGTGTTTCGGATTTTTCGCTTTTACCGCCATGGCGCTGGGTGCGATTCAGAGCTTCACCCCGGCGGCGTTGCGCGATTCCTATGGCGTGGTGCTCGGCCTAGGCACGACATGCGTCACTGCCTACATGCTGGCCAACGCGGGCGGTACGCTGCTCGGCGGATTCATCGCCGCCAGACATGCGCAGCATGACCGCACTATCGCCGCCTCGCTGATGGGCGCAGGCTTGCTGGCGCTGATCATCGCAAGCGGCACTGTGCCGGTATCGTTATTGGTCGTGATGTTCGCATTGATGGGTTTTGGGTCTGGCATTGCCGGCCCGTCGCGAGATTTGCTGGTCCGCCAAGTCGCGCCGAAAAATTCCACCGGCCGCGTTTACGGCGTCGTCTATTCCGGCCTTGATGCGGGCCTCGCCCTGGTGCCTCCGATTTATGGCATGTTCATGGATCAGCAACATCCGCTCTGGGTGTTCGCCTTCATGGGCATATTCTTCATCTTGGCTCTTACCATGGCCATGGGTGTTGGGGTGAAAAGCGCTGCCGTTCACACTGGTGCTGTCTCGACACATTAGGTGGTCTGTCGGTCGGCAAAGGGTGCTTCACGCACCGGGTTGCATGATCAATTGGTTCACCGCTATTTCATTCCTGCTGTTCGCGATGTTAGCGTCGCTCAGGTTCCAGACGACGTCGTTAAACTGGCCAATACAAATCTCGCTTCGCTCCATACACCCTCGCCGTTCACCACGTCGCTGCTCGGCGGCTGTTACGGCGACGGCAACAGTGAATCGCTCAGCACTTTCTGCCCTGCCCTGGGTCCGAGCGCAATGCTGTAGGTGCAAGACGCCGCTTGCTTCAGGTGTGAGCGCCTTGTGCGCCTCGATCTCGGCGAAATAGCTCATGCCTTGCGCTTCGATGCGGTCGCCTTGGCGGGTCAACCGCTTCAGGATGCGCGTGATGATCTTGACCCGCAAGCCTGCAGCTCATCCAGGCTGGGCCCATGCGCCTCATGCAAGTCCGGCACCCCCTCCTGCGGATCCGACATACCCCGTCGAGCACCTGGCAATGCAGAGGGATGTTGAGGTTGGCGGCCGAGCCAAAGCACGGGATCAAGGTGACCTCACCGCGTGGCCTTCGCTGAGTTTGGATTCCGCAAGGTTGATCAGAAAGCGGGAATGACGCGGTGGATGACCTGCAACACCGGCGTGAGCAGTTGCGGAAGGGCGGCGAACAGGCTGCGCAACGGAATCATGGCGCACTGTAGACTTTGCTGAGGTGGAATAATTCAACCCTGGCCCCTTTTACTTCGTCCGAATAAACTCCTGTGCAGTAGCCGTAGATAAGCAAGCCGAGCATCACCGTCGGGTGATAGGCCGCCGAACCCGTGCCACGATACTGCCGGGTGAGTGCCGACAGATCGAGTTGATCGACAATGTCGACCACGAAGCGCGCCAAGTGATCCCGGGGCAACCAATCCTCCACCGAGGGCGGCAGCAGAAACGGCGTTGCACGATCTACCGGACGGAAACTGGCCATGGTTACACTCTCGGCATCATCATCAAACGGAACACATTTATGACACACTCATCATCATATCGTTGCACTCAATCCGATCAT
>JBDSJK010000070.1:0-4751 GCA_039917535.1 Burkholderiales bacterium | reverse complement strand
TTGTAGCAACAGTGTCGGCAATCCATTATACCGGTGCTAAGACGGTGTTTGTAGATATTGATCCACGTACCTACACCATGGATCCAGCAGCGATTGAGGCGGCAATCACCAAACGAACGAAAGCGATTATTCCGGTCCATTTGTATGGCCACCCAGCAGACATGGACCCAATCCTTGAAATCGCGAAACGGCACGACCTCGTCGTGATCGAGGACGCGTGCCAGGCCCACGGCGCAGAATACAAGGGACGGCGAGTTGGCAGCATCGGAGACATGGGCTGTTTTAGTTTTTATCCTGGCAAAAATCTGGGAGCCTATGGTGAAGGCGGGATGGTTGTGACTGACAATCCCGAATACACGCGTACCATCCGAATGCTGCGTGATTGGGGAGCTGAAAAGAAATATCAGCATGTACTCAAGGGTTACAACTACCGCCTCGAAGGTATCCAGGGCGCAATTTTACGTGTCAAGCTACGCCACCTAGAAACATGGACTGACGCACGCCGTGAGGCCGCGGCCTGTTACGACCAATTGCTCGCAGACAGCAGTATCGCAACGGCTGAAGCAATGCCGTATGCCCGCCACGTGTACCACATCTATGTAATCCGAGCGCGGCAACGAGCCCTATGGCAGGATGGGCTTCAGGCAAAGGGTATACAGAGCGGAATTCACTATCCAATACCGATCCATCTGCTCCCGGCTTTCGCTGATCTTGACTATCAAGCGGGCCAATTTCCGCATTCCGAGCGCGCTGCGAATGAGGTGTTGTCACTGCCGATGTTTCCTGAATTAACTACGGAACAGTGCCAGATTGTGAGTACAGCGGTTCGTGAGCTTGCAAAAAATCACTAGTGATCACCGATTGATTCCAAAATTAAAATACTGCGATGGGACGGGATAACGTGGTCGATTCGCGTGCTGAACCACTATTGATCTTCCCTCGCAATGGCAATGGCATCGAGGCACTCGATTGCCTGGGTAACGCCTACAAGTGCGTAGGCTTCATCGACGACACCCCGAATAAGCAGGGCGTCGTATACGGTTATTCTGTCTGCGGCCGGGAGGCGCTGGAAGAACGACCTGATGCGCATGTCTTAGCGGTTCCGGGCAGTGCACTGTCGTATCAATCCCGTGCGCAAATCATCTTCGATCTCGGTATCGATGATCGACGCTACGCTACGGTGATTCATCCCGCCGCAAGAATTTCCCCCCACGCCGTCATAGGCTACAACGTGCTGATCATGGCGGGTGTTGTGATTACCAGCAATGCAGTGATCGGTAATCACGTTTGCATCCTACCCAATACGGTAATTCATCATGATGTATCGATCGGTGCCTGGACGCTGCTTGGATCCAATGTGACTATAGCAGGCAATACAATCGTCGGGGAGAATTGTTATATCGGCAGCGGTTCTAGCATCATGAACGGGCTACAGGTTGGAAATCGAACCTTGGTCGGCCTAGGTAGCAACGTAATACGCAGCATAGTGGCGGGCAGTAAAGTTGTGGGGAATCCAGCGCGAGAAATCTGAATTCGGTCGAACGATGTAAGCTGCAATCGATCCCGCCTGGGAAATAGAATGTACTCGAAATAATCATCCCTGACCAAGCGGGCATGACACAGACAACTTTTTTCGATGTGAATTGGTTTATTCTTGACCTAACAAATGTGATCCATCAATAGAAAATACGGAGAAGCATCAATGGAGATTAACGGTTCAAAAATATTGGTCACGGGTGGCTGCGGCTTGATTGGGTCGACCACCATAGACCTACTATTGAAGGATTTCTCCCCTGCCCGCATCGTTATCCTAGACAACTTAAATCGAGGCACATCGGCCAACGTCGAGCACGCGCTGAAAGATCCATGTGTCTCTCTGGTCATTGGGGATATCCGTGATCCCAAAACAGTGCGCTCGAACACAAACGGAATGGATGCGGTGATCCATATGGCGACGCTACGTATCACCGCGTGCGCCGCCGAACCAAGGGAGGCTTTAGGTGTCATGTGCGAGGGCAGTTTCAATGTAGTGGAGGCCGCCCATGCGGCCGGGGTAAAGAAAATCGTGACAGCATCGACGGCCTCGATATACGGCCTCGCCGACGAATTTCCTACGCGCGAAGACCATCACCCCTATAACAACCGTACTTGGTACGGCGCAAGCAAAATCATGCTTGAGGGTTTGTTGCGCTCCTTCAACGATATGTACGGCCTCCCTTATGTCGTGCTGCGCTATTTCAACGTCTATGGTCCTCGCATGGATATTTACGGCAAGTACACCGAGGTGCTCATTCGCTGGATGGAGCGTATCGAATCGGGTCAACGACCTCTCATCCTCGGAGATGGCACGACGACCATGGACTTTGTGTACATTGAAGACGTTGCCCGATCTAATATCCTTGCCTTACAGTCTGAAGTCGGCGACGATGTATTCAATATCGCAAGCGGCACCGAAACCAGCCTAAATGAGTTGGCGACCACATTGCTGAAGGTAATGGAATCGGATCTTCAGCCAGAGTATGGCCCGGAGCGCAAAGTGAACCCTGTGTCGCGGCGTTTGGCTGACACGAGCAAGGCCGCGCGCGAGCTTGGATTTCATGCGCAGGTCAGCCTTGAGGATGGCTTGAGCCGTTTGGTGGCGTGGTGGCGCGCGAGCAAAATGGGGCAGCCAACATGATTCCAATTATCAAACCCGTTATGGACGAAAAGGAAGCGGATGCAGCGCGGCGTGTGATTCTGAGCGGTTGGATCACGCAAGGCCCAGAAGTTGCGGCGTTCGAGCGCGAATTTGCCGGTTTCGTGGGTGCGCCACACGCCTGTGCGGTATCGAACTGTACTACCGCGCTTCATTTAGCACTATTAGCCGTGGGCGTTCAGCCGGGCGACGAAGTCATCACCGTTAGCCATTCCTACATTGCGACGGCAAATGTCATCCGCTATTGCGGCGCAACGCCGGTTTTTGTGGATATCGATCCCCATACGTTCAATGTCGATCCCACACAGATCGAAACGGCATTGACAGCACGCACCCGCGCAATTCTGTGTGTTCACCAAATGGGTATGCCTTGCGATCTTGTGGCAATTTTGGATGTGGCGCGACGCCGTTCAATTCCCGTCGTCGAGGACGCTGCCTGCGCCATCGGTAGCGAAATCCTCTGGCAAGGTCGATGGGAAAAAATTGGCAAGCCACATGCAGACATTGCGTGCTTTTCATTTCACCCAAGAAAGGTCATGAGCACTGGCGACGGGGGAATGATCACCACGGCTAATCCTGAATGGAACGACAAGTTCAGATTACTGCGACAGCATGGAATGAGTGTTCCCGATACGGTGCGGCATGGCGCAAGCCAGGTGATCTTCGAGACTTATCCTATGCTTGGCTACAATTATCGTATGACCGATATACAAGCCGCCGTTGGTAGAGAACAGTTGAAGCGATTGCCAGAAATTATAGAAATTCGTCGTGCCTTGGCGCAGCGCTATGCCGCCCTACTGTCCGATATATCCGGTCTTATTGTTCCGACTGAGCCACCTTGGGCCAAAACCAACTGGCAGAGCTATTGTGTGCGCTTGCCGAATCACGCAGATCAACGTACGGTCATGCAACACATGCTAGACGAGGGTATAGCCACGCGGCGTGGCATCATGTGCAGTCATCGCGAACCAGCCTACCGTGACAATCCATTACCTGTACCATTGCCGCTGCCACATTCTGAAATCGCACAGGATCGCTGTATTGTCTTGCCGTTGTATCCGCAAATGACGTCTAGCGAGCAAGAACAGGTTGCGACTGCCTTAAAGCGTGATTGTTTAGTGAACTGAGAACTCGGCCTCAACAAGCACTTTTCCACCGACCTTTTGCACGATTTAGCACTTTGGTTTGTGGCTGTTGAGCGAAAATTTCAAGCAGTATCGAGACTGCGCAGGCAACATCGGACTAACGCTCGCGCCACGCCTCGCGAGCCGTCAACACCTGCACGCCGCAGATTGCCCCAGGTTCGCGCCCAGGCCAATAACTGCAGGTAGCCAGCTGCAGTGGTTGGAGTAGCAAAAATTCCAATAAGCTTGCCAGCATGATTTACCACTGTAGCGACGTGGGTATCGTTAGCGTCCGCCAGGTACCGTTATTGACACGGTGGATGAGATCAAGCAGCGACGTGCTGATCGGGCTGCAGTTGCGCGGCGAGATTCCACGGCAGCAATTCAGCGATTCGCTTGATCGGATGCTCGGCGATGTGCGTGAGCACGTGAGTGAGATAGGCTTCAGGATTCAAGCCAAATTTCGTACTGCCGATCAAGCTATAGATCGCAGCGGCCCGTTCCCCGCCCGCGTCGGCGCCCATAAATAGTCGAACCTGTAAAACGGCTGGAGCCCGCGTAGATACCAGGTTTTTTGCTGAAGCAGGGGCACCGAATCTCCCGAGGAACGTTATTTGGAGAAGCAATTTCTGAGGGATTTGAGGCAGGGCGACCCCCGATTTTTTCCGTGCGCGGCTTGATGCAATGATTGATCTACGACACCCGCGGGCGGTGCTGGCCTCGCGCTTGGCGTGGTCTGCGATCGACGCGGCGGTGGCGCCGGAACTGGCGCGTGAGCGCAAAGCGCCTAAGCACAAACGTGGCGCGGACTGGCTCAGTGACGAAGAACTCGTCGAACGCTGGGCCGAGAACGTCCAGTGGCAGTTCTTCGGCGGCAGGGACTACTACGCGCCGCGTCTGCCGTGCGATGCCACCCAGATCGGCCGCTTCAG
>JBDSJK010000069.1:0-10060 GCA_039917535.1 Burkholderiales bacterium | reverse complement strand
CCGCGCTGCGCGCAAGGGAGGGAGCAGGATTTGCTCCTTCCCCTGCTCGCGGGGGAAGGTTGGGATGGGGGCAACGGCCTCATCATCATCGTTGTATAACGCAAGAATAAGTAACGTGTAGATCAAGCGAAGCGGATCTACCATCAACAGGCTCGGTGGATCCGGCGCTGCGCGCCTTGATCCACCCTACCTTTAATGTTGCCGCAAACCAAATTCGGAGAAATCGCAATGGCCGCCGATTCACGCCTCCCCAACTTCCGCTCACTTCCGCCGTCGGAGCGCCTAAAGCATATCGCACAAGCGGCGTCTCTTAACGATGCGGACATCGCGCTGCTTTCCAAGCCAGGCGCATTGAAGCTGGAAACCGCCGACGGCATGGTCGAAAACGTGATCGGCACGTTCGAATTGCCGTTCGCCGTCGCAGGCAATTTCCAAATCAACGGCCGCGACGTGCTGGTGCCGATGGTGGTGGAAGAGCCGTCCGTCGTGGCGGCAGCCTCCTACATGGCCAAGCTGGCGCGCGAAAGTGGCGGTTTTCAAACCTCGAGCACCGGTCCCATCATGCGTGCGCAAGTGCAGATTATCGGGGTGACCGATCCTTACGGCGCGCGCCAAACGGTGTTGCGGCATCGCCAAGAAATCATAGCCATCGCCAACAGTCGCGACAAGGTGCTGATCGCACTCGGCGGCGGCTGTCGCGATTTAGAAGTTCACGTTTTCCCCGACACGCCGCGTGGCGCGATGGTGGTGGTGCATCTCATCGTCGACGTGCGCGATGCAATGGGCGCGAACACGGTGAACACCATGGCCGAAGCGGTGGCTGGGCGCATGGAGCAGATCACCGGCGGCAGCGTCCGCTTGCGCATTTTGTCGAACCTCGCCGACCTACGCCTCGCCCGCGCGCGGGTTTCGTTCGCACCCTCGGTGCTGACGACAAAAGACTATGACGGCGCAGACGTGATTGAGCGCATCATCGACGCCTACACCTTCGCCGCCGTCGATCCCTATCGCGCCGCGACCCACAACAAAGGTATCATGAACGGCATCGATCCCATCATCGTCGCGACGGGAAACGACTGGCGCGCGGTGGAAGCAGGCGCCCATGCCTATGCCTGCCGCGAGGGCCGCTACACCTCGCTTACCCGCTGGGAAAAAAACCATAACGGCGAACTCGTCGGCACCATAGAAATGCCCATGCCCGTCGGCCTGGTGGGTGGCGCAACCAAGACCCACCCCCTGGCGCAATTGGCGTTGAAAATTCTCAATGTCAAATCCGCGCAAGAGCTAGGCGAAATCGCCGTGGCGGTAGGTTTGGCGCAAAACGTCGGTGCGTTACGTGCCCTCGCGACGGAAGGCATACAGCGCGGCCACATGGCGCTGCATGCGCGCAACATTGCTTTGGCAGCGGGCGCGACCGCTGCGGAAATCGATTGGGTTGTGCGGAAAATGGTTGCGGCTAAAGATGTGCGCGTGGATTTTGCTGTGGCGGCGTTGCGGGAGAAGCGCGGCTAAAAATGATGTAGGGCGCAATCGCGCAGCATTGCGCCGTATCGTGATAAACCGTAATGCGTCAGCGCTTAGAAATTTTGTGCGCATTTCTCGCCAATAGGAAATCATGCGGCGCAATGCGTTGCGATTGCGCCCTACAAGTTCTCAAATTGTTAGGCTTTAACCCGGACACTCATACTAGGCGCAACTGGTCTTCTGAATACGACCTCTTCGAGATCTAAGTAGTCAAACTCCATATGGCGAGCGACGAGCTCTTTATAAATGTCCGGGCGATTCAGTATAAATTCCTTAAGCTCGTCTCTCGTTCCATAAATCGGTGGAAGTAAACGTGCGCGGTATGTAAATCTCTGTCGTCGTTTGTATTCGTCTAACAAAACAGACGTAGTACAAGCTGCCCAATCTTGCCTGAGAATGACGTTAAGAAATTTGTACAACATCTATAGATTCCTTGAAAAATTGTCTTTTATCTGTTACATCGATATAAGTCAATAAATAATTTTAGATTCAAATGTAAATGGTGATACAACGATTCGACAACCTTGAGTGGCATCACAAGTCATGTAGGGTAGATCAAGCGAATCGGATCTACCGTCAAGCCCGGTAGGGTGGGCACGATCTTTGTGCCCACGCGTTAATGCTTACAATTTGGCCAAAGTCAATTCTTTGGCGAAGAGTTTCGTTTGTTGAGCACGGTAGGTGGGGCTGAAGCATGAAGCCACCGTGAAGGTGGCAATGCCTCACAATAATCGTGAAACTGAAGATACGTTCAACTACCATAAATTTCGGTAAACTACACTCTTTTTCTGATGCCGCCACGAGCCAATTCTGATGCGGCTATTGGCAATGGCATTGCCAATAGCCGCTCTGGCATTGGCTTGCAGGTCAGTGCCTTGTTAAAGAAATGCGATTAACGCGCCAACGTTTTTCTGCGTAAGATAATTTTTTGAGGAGCACGAAAATGAAATATCGTTTACTCGGTCGCACGGGCCTATTCGTTTCCGACATCTGCTTGGGCACGATGACTTTCGGTGGCAAAGGGCGCTGGGCGCCGATTGGTACGCTCGGCCTCAGCGACGTGCAATCGCAGATCAAGACGGCATTCGACGCAGGCGTAAATTTTATCGATACCGCGAATGTTTATTCCGAAGGCGAATCGGAAAGCTTGGTCGGCGAAGCGTTGGCGAAGCTCGGCCTACCGCGCGACGAATTGGTGATCGCGACGAAGGTGCGCGTGCGCATGGGGCCGGGGCCGAATAGCGTGGGGCTGTCGCGCTATCACATCATGAATCAATTCGACGCGAGCTTGAAACGCTTGCGGCTCGATCACGTTGACCTCTATCAAATTCACGGCTTCGATCAAATTACGCCGTTCGATGAAACGTTGCGCGCGCTGGACGATTTAGTGCGCTCGGGGCGTGTGCGCTACCTTGGCCTTTCCAACTATGCCGCATGGCAGATCATGAAATTCCTCGGCATTGCCGAGCGCCACGGCTTGAGCCGCTTCGAAAGCGTACAGGCCTACTACTCGATTGCAGGGCGCGAACTCGAGCGCGAAATCATTCCGGTCGCGCGCGACCAAAATTTGGGCGTGATGGTGTGGAGCCCGCTTGCCGGTGGCTTGCTTAGCGGCAAGTTCAGTGCCCACATGACCGGCCCGGAAGGTGCGCGGCGCACCGGCTTCGACTTTCCGCCGGTGGACCGCGAGCGTGCATTTCGTGCCGTCGACGCGATGCGTCCGATTGCCAAATCACACGGCGTATCGGTTGCGCGCATCGGGCTAGCGTGGGTACTGCACCAGCCCGGAATCACCTGCGTCATCGTCGGCGTTAAGAGCAACGAACAGTTGCTAGACAATATCGCTGCGACCGATGTAAAGCTCACCGGCGCCGAACTGACGAGCCTCGATGAAGTGAGTAAACTGCCGTTCGAATATCCAGGTTGGATGTTCGAACGGCAGATGGCGGATCGGATACCGAGTTAGCCGACGTAGGGTGGGCACGCAGTTCGTGCCCACGCAGTAACACTGCCAACTCACCGCGTGGGCAAACGATGATGCTGTTTGCCTACCCTACATTTTTTATTTTCGGTGCCGCTACGAGCCATTCATGATGTGCCGCTCCGGCATGGTATTGCCAGGAGCCGCATGGGTATTGGCTCACAGGCCTATCCGCATCACACGGTTGATCGGTTTCATCAATATATGATCCATCGCGACACGTTAAGGAAATCGCGCCACTGTTATGATTCTTAGATAATCACAGCGACTGAACAGAGCACCGATTTGCAATCACCCACCCCCGCACCAATAAGCATTGAGCAAGCAGGACCCGACACGCCTTACGCCTGGCTGCGCTTGATCATCGCACTATTGCTGTCCACCGTCGGTGGCGTCGGCATGTGGTCGGTCGTCGTAGCCATCCCGAGCGTTCAAGCGGAATTTGGCGTCAGCCGCGCCGATGCGTCATTGGCGTACACGCTCACGATGATCGGCTTCGGCCTCAGCGCCATCGTCATGGGGCGGATCGCCGATCGCGTCGGCATCGTCGTGCCGCTTATCATCGGCACGCTCGCTCTCGGCGTTGGATTTGTTGCCGCCGGTTTCGCGACGAGCATCACCTTATTCGCGCTGGCCCAAGGCATGCTCATCGGCGTCGGCAGCTCGCCGACATTTGCACCGCTGCTGGCGGATACTTCCCTTTGGTTCACCCGTAAACGCGGCATCGCGATTGGGATTTTTGCGAGCGGCAACTATCTCGCCGGCACGTTGTGGCCGCCTATCGTGCAGCATTTTATTGCGTTGGCCGGTTGGCGTAAAACCTATTTCGGCATTGCCGTATTTTGCGTCATGGTGATGTTGCCACTGGCGTGGCTGCTGCGTAAGCGTGCGCCGATAGCAGCCTATCCTGCGCCGAGCACATCGGCGGCAAAGCGTCAGGAACGGCCGCTAGGATTTTCACCCAACGCGCTGCAATTCTTCCTCATCCTCGCTGGGTTATCTTGCTGCGTCGCCATGTCCATGCCGCAAGTCCACATCGTCGCTTATTGCGGGGACCTCGGTTACGGCGTGGCGCGCGGCGCGCAAATGTTGTCGCTCATGCTGGCGTGTGGCATCGTCAGCCGAATCAGTTTCGGCTTCATCTCCGATCGCCTCGGCGGATTGCGAACCTTGTTGCTCGGCTCCACGTTGCAGGCCATTGCGTTGCTGCTGTTCGTGCCATTCAACGGATTGGCATCGCTGTATTTGCTCTCCGCTATGTTCGGTCTGTTTCAAGGCGGCATCGTGCCGGCTTACGCCGTCATCGCGCGCGAATATTTTCCACCTGCCCAGGCGGCGACACGAGTGAGCACCGTCATCACCGCCACGCTATTCGGTATGGCACTGGGCGGTTGGATGTCGGGCAAAATCTTCGACCTGACGGGTTCCTACCGCGCGGCATTCGTCAACGGCGTGGCTTGGAATGTGTTAAATATGCTGATTGCGTTTTGGTTGTTGCGGCGGTCTGGACGTGATGTAGGGTAGACCAAGCGCAGCGGATCTACCGTCGACCAAATTGTGAGGAATGGTGTATGCGGCGCTGGGCGCCTTGATCCACCCTACCTATCATTTCATTTACCCATCCGCCAGGAGGCAATCTGGATGCGCTTCTCCGGCATGACATTGCCACGAACCGCTCTGGCATTGACTCTGCGGCCTGTTACTGAATTTTGTGTCACCTAATTAAGGCTTGTATGCAACAACATGAATTTCGCTTGAATAGCGAGTACGTCGAACTGAATCAGTTACTTAAATTGACCGGTGTGAGCGAGAGCGGCGGCGCGGGCAAGGCGCTGGTTGCCGAGGGTAGCGTGTCGGTGGATGGTCAAATCGAGTTGCGCAAAACCTGTAAAATTCGCGCTGGGCAGGTGGTGAGTTTCAAAGACGTGCGTATCAATGTGCTCGCGCCCGAGCCGTTAAGCTAGCGGCTGTTTTGCTGTCGTTTCTATTTGGCGGCGTATACTGTTGGCGTCAACGCATAGCATCGGCGATGCGCAGCATTAACCACGTTGAATTGTGCGCACAGCGCACGCTACATTTATCTTCGAAAAAACCAGAAGAGTACAACTATGCCAGATTTGATCCTGCACCACTTTGAACGCTCGCCCTATTCCGAAAAAATCCGCGCCATCTTAGGCTACAAGGGCCTGCCGTGGAAGTCGGTCTTACAGCCGATCATCATGCCGAAACCTGAGCTGACGGCGCTCACGGGGGGCTATCGGCGCATTCCGGTGTTGCAGATCGGCGCGGATATTTATTGCGATACGGCGTTGATCGCCGAGCAGATTGAGCTATCTGCGCCGACGCCGAGCCTTTTCCCGGGCTGGCCAACGCCTAGCCTATGGCCGAGCGGCGACGCCATCTGGAGCCGACTGATTATCAATTGGGCCGATGAGTATTTGTTCTGGAAAGTGGCGCGTTACGCGCGCGGCGCAAATATCGACACTCTGCCCGATGATTTTCTCAAGGATCGCGCGGCGATGTTTCGCCAGCCGCCGCCGGACAAAGCGCAGGTCAAGGCTGAGATGCCGCATTTTCTCAGCCAGCTCGAAATCGCGCTGCCCTGGCTCAACGATGGGCTCGACAAGACGGAGTATATCGGCGGCAGCGCGCTATCGCTGGCGGATTTTTCCGTTTACCACTGCCTATGGTTCTTGCGCAACACGCCCGAGGGCGGCAAGTGGCTTGATACCTTTGACCATATCAACGCCTGGATGAAAAAGATCGCCGCGATCGGTCACGGTCAGCGTACGGAATTGGATCGCGATGGAGCACTCGCTATCGCCCGCGCCGCCGAGCCGTTGCCGGTCGCGGCAGCAGACAACACGCCGGACAGTACCGGCATCGCGCTGGGCGACACGGCGTCCGTGACACCAGAGACCTTCGGCACCGAAAACGTAGTTGGCAAAGTCGTGGCTCTGAGTAAATATCGCATCACGCTAGCGCGCAGCAGCGACGATTTGGGCGTTGTTCACGTTCATTTCCCGAGGCTGGGGTACGTTCTCAAGCGAAGTTAATCAACAAAATTAGAATGGAATGAAGAAATGAAATCAACCGACCTCGAGAAACTCAAAGGCACTAAGATCAATAGCAAACTGAATCAAGCGGGTACGCCGGGTCGCTTCGGCGCCGATGCCAACTTGCCGACCGAGCGGCGCGAGCAACGTAAGCGCGATCAGGCGGCCGGGCTGGTGCCCTTCGCCGTTAAGCTCGACGGCGCGTTGGTGAAGCGAATTCAAACACTCGCGCAAGAACGCAGCGGTGCGCTAAACGACGTCGTAGCCGAGTTACTCAAAAAAGGTTTGGATCAGAAATAGCGCGACCGACGTGGCGATCAAATCGACGATCTTCAAGGCCGATCTGCAGATCGCCGACATGGATCGCAATTACTACGCTAATCATGCGCTCACCATCGCACGCCATCCGTCGGAAACCGATGAGCGCATGATGTTGCGGTTGTTGGCGTTTGCGCAGCATGCGCATGAAGCGCTGGCGTTTGCGAACGGTATTTCCGCCGACGATGAGCCCGATTTATGGCACAAAGATTTAACCGGCGCCATCGAACTTTGGATAGATGTCGGCCAGCCCGACGAAAAACTCGTCCGCCGCGCCTGCGGCCGCGCGCGGCAAGTCGTGATCTACAACTACGGTGGGCGCGTCGCGGACATGTGGTGGGATCAAGTCCGAGGCAAACTGGAACGCACCCATAACTTATCAATAATGAACGTCGCACAGCACACCAGCCGCGCGCTGGCCAAGCTAGCGCAACGCACGATGCAATTGCACTGCACCCTACAGGATGGCCATCTATGGTTTTCCGACAACGCTGCCACGGTGCCGGTGGAAATCGCCACAGTTCGCGCCGCTGTGGCTGCGTTTGGTTGAGAAAGTTTTTTCAGCAACCCGCTAATCTCTATTCATTATAAATTCTGCTATTCAGGTAATTCTGCCGCACATGCCGCAGCGCCACGAGCAATACGGCGCTCACCGGTAGCGCCAGCAGCACGCCGAAGAATCCAAATATCTGCCCGAAGGCGAGCAAGGCAAAAATCACCACGACGGGATGCAAGCCGATGCGGTCGCCCACCAGCCACGGCGTGACGACCATGCCTTCCAACAATTGGCCGACCCCGAACACCGCCCACACCCAAACGATCGAGGTCCATTCCTGAAATTGCATCAGCGCTGCCAGCGTCGCCAACAACAAGCCGGTGATCATGCCGACATAGGGAACGAACACCAGCATGCCGGTGATGATGCCCACCGGGAGCGCGAATTCGAGCCCCGCGAACCAAAGGCCGACGACGTAGAAAACGCTCATCAGCAACATCACAGAAATTTGACCGCGTAAAAATTCCGACAACACCGCGTCGATCTCCTTCGCGATCTCGGTGACTTTGCCGTGCCAGCGGCGCGGAATCAGGTGATCGATTTTTTCGACCAGTTTTTCCCAGTCCCGCAACAGGTAAAACAACACGACGGGAATCAACAAGAGGTTGATGAAGAATCCAATCACCGCGAGACCACCGATGCGCAACGATGAAAACACTTTGCCGGCCAAGCCCTGCGCGTCTTGCACGTAGGCGGTGACGGAGTCGCGCAGACTGCTGAAATCCAGCTCGAGTTTGAGGCCCAGCTTAGCGTTCAGCCAGGGTATGAGTTTCTCGTTCGCGGCAGTGAGGTAACTCGGTAAGCGCTGCGCCAGCAAAGCGATTTCTTTTTGAAACAGCGGAATCGTGATCAGCAATAGCACAACGAAAATCGTGATCAGCAGCAGCAACACCAGCGCTGTCGCCAACGTGCGCGGGACACCTTTGGCCTGGAGCCGATCGGCGAAGGGATCGCAAATGTAAGCGAGTATCGCCGCCGCCATAAAGGGTGTGAGGATCGGGCCGAGCGCGTAAAACAGCAGGCCGACGACGAGCGCCGCACCGAGCACGAAGTAAAGCCTTGAGTTATCGGAACCGGGAAAAATCATTTCGGGTAAAATTCAGTTTGTTTTTTGACCACCGCAAATTGGATCGAAACATTTCATCCAAGTGCTGCACTCTATCCTGAAGAAAGCGAGAACTCAACTTGAGCAGTAACGATCAACCCTCCCTCTCCTACCGCGACGCGGGTGTGGACATCGACGCGGGCGACGCCCTGGTCGAAGCGATCAAGCCCTTTGCCAAACGCACGCTGCGCCCCGAGGTGCTGACGGGCATCGGCGGATTCGGCGCGCTGGTGGAAATCTCAAAGAAGTACAAAAATCCCGTGCTCGTCTCCGGCACCGATGGTGTCGGCACGAAACTAAAACTCGCCTTCGAGTGGAACAAACATGATACGGTCGGCATCGATCTGGTCGCCATGAGCGTGAACGATATTTTGGTGCAAGGCGCGGAGCCGTTATTCTTTTTAGATTATTTCGCCTGCGGCAAATTGGATGTGCCAACCGCAACCGAAGTGATCAAAGGCATCGCCTTCGGCTGCGAACAAGCGGGCTGCGCGCTGATCGGCGGAGAGACGGCGGAAATGCCTGGGATGTACCCCGTCGGCGAATATGATTTGGCGGGCTTCGCCGTCGGCGTGGTCGAGAAGGACAAGATCATCAACGGCGCGACCATCGCAGCCGGTGATGTCGTGCTTGGCTTAGCTTCCAGCGGCGCGCATTCCAACGGCTATTCATTGATTCGCAAGATCATCGAACGAGCTAGAATAAGCCCTGATGCGGCTTTTCAAGGCAAAACCTTCCGCGAGGTAACATTGGCGCCCACTCGAATTTACGTGAAGCCCATGCTCGCGTTGATGCAAAACATCACAGTCAGAGGCATCGCCCACATCACCGGCGGCGGCTTGCTGGAAAATGTGCCCCGTGTGCTGCCTGACAACATGTGCGCGGTACTGCATAAGTCAAGTTGGCAACGACCGGCGCTATTCGATTGGCTGCAACGCGAGGGCAACGTCTCGGAAAACGAAATGCATCGCGTGTTTAATTGCGGCATCGGCATGGTGATCGTCGTCAGCAAACACGATTCCGCACAAGCAATAGCCCTGCTGCAACAACACGGCGAAACCGTGTGGGAGATCGGAACTATTGAATGTAAACCCATGGGGCAGCCGCAAACGGTGGTTGTTTAATCTCTCCGGGTTCAATTCCCCGCGGCTTGCCACGAGAGTTTTTTTGGTTTGGGTGTTTGATACCCCGCTGCTTGCGGCGGGGTAGTTCATTGTCGCGCGTAGGCTAACCGCTTTAAAAATGCCTCAACGAAAAGCCGTTCCGCTGTCTCCCCATCGTTCGGCAACCACTAACCCTGCCCGTTGACATTCAATCCGTACAGCGTAAAGTATGTATCTATAGATGCATGCTGATCTATGTTTTCTTCTTTACTCAAATGGGGGTTAGTGTGTTTACCTTATATCGCAGTTATTTCCTGTTAACTCTTGGCTGTCTCCTCGCGTTCGTTTCCATTGTCTCATCAGCTCGTGCAGAATCGGGGCTATTGGATGGCAAGGTATTCATCGCCGATGCGGGTG
>JBDSJK010000068.1:0-7430 GCA_039917535.1 Burkholderiales bacterium | reverse complement strand
AGAACATATCCAACCTCCCCAAGACGATCTTTGAGGAGCCCCAACTGTGCTGATTTGCCTAACGGCTTGCCTTCCATTTTAGGCCTACTCCTTTAGCTTCAGCTCACTTAGCGCGTAGCGCATAGGGTGGGATGTTAATCCCGCCGATTTTGGTAAACCCGAACATCGCGTAGGCACTAAGAATGTACCCTGTTTGCTTGCGCATAGGATCGCGGTGGGATTGGCATCCCGCCCTACGCGGGCTTTGGTGTTGATCCCAAAGACCAAACAAGAGTTATTCAAAAAATTCTGGGTATCCGACATGTAGATGCTCCCATGCAAATCGCTTGTATCCGCAATCACCACGCCACGAGCCAATACTCATGCGGTTCTCCAGACATCTCTCAACAGAGGCCAACTGGATGGGATCATGTTTGTCATCAATCGCCGGAAGGCGTTTCACATTTCCGACCTATGGGCTACTCGCTAAGCTTGTTGCGACCGGTAATACTTCCCCGTCAAATTTTCTCAACTCGTAGGTAACACGAGAACCAGGTTCAAACTCCCAAGTTTCAATTTCTCTATCAAAAATTTCTATTCCAGCTATGACGCAAACACCATCCTGCTCTTTGACAGCTGATACAGGTCTGTAAACTACGGTCCCTTCGTCTAATAACTGGACATAAACTGTGAATTCAGCCCTGTTAATAGTTAAAACCTTTTCCGCCGACATGCAGCACCTCGCGAGTCACACTATCGATTACAACAGATTGCCCAGTTTGCGGGTGAATATACCGCATAGCAGGATTAGCCTTATTAACCATATTAACAGCGCGTAGGGTGGGATGTTAATCCCACCGATTTTGGTAAACCCGAACATCGTGTAGGCACTAAGAATGTACCCTGTTTGCTTGCGCATAGGATCGCGGTGGGATTGGCATCCCAGCCTACGCGGGCTGCTACGAGACGATGATATTAAGGGGATGGGCGAAAGGTAACGCAGGCCATCGCAGGTCCCAGGGATACCCCTTCAACGGCTGCTGCGGATTTGTAAGCGGCATTGCATATTGCACCGCCATGGTCTCAAAGTGGCCGGTAAGTGTCCATCCAAAACAATGCGACTTGCGAGATGCAACGACTTCTATGCCACAGTGCTTCGATCAGTTCGAGCCTTTGTTGAGCCGAGAGCTTGGCGATTTGCTCACGGGATAGGACAGTTGTATTCATCGGACATCTCCTTTGCCCACTATGTTATTCGTGCCGTTAGAAATTCAAATCGCGAGACAGACCGCTGCGGCAACTTTTTAACAACGCAAAAGCAGCGTTGCTACAAGCGAATACCAGTGCGGTGCCCAGGGCATGCGTCGCCACGAAGCGCACTGTATGCGAGTCGTGGCAAGGGTTGTTTTCATGCATCCTAACGAACCCTGACAGTTCATTTGCTTGCAACACTTTGCACGCGCACGCTAGTCTAAAAGGCAAGTTTTGCGCGATAATAACCGATTCTGACAACAGTCTTAGGTTGCATTCATTAATGGATACTCGAATTTCCTTCCCTGCAGGCGTTGAAATTACCGGCACAATCACGCCGGAATACGCGGAAATATTGACGCCGGACGCGCTGGCCTTCTTGGCAAAACTATTCCGCGCCTTTGGCGAGCGCCGTCAACAATTGCTGGCACGACGCGCCGAGCGCCAAACGGAATTTGATCGCGGCATCGCGCCGAATTTTTTGAAAGAAACAGAATCGATCCGCAACGGCGATTGGACCATTGCGCCGTTACCAAAAGATTTGCAAGATCGCCGCGTGGAAATCACCGGGCCAGTGGATCGCAAAATGGTGATCAACGCGCTCAATTCCGGCGCGAGCATGTACATGGCGGATTTTGAAGATTCTTCTACACCGATTTGGGCAAACCTAATCGAGGGTCAGATCAATTTACGCGATGCAATTCGCAACACGATCTCCTTCTCGACACCGGAAGGCAAATCCTACCGGCTGAACGAAAAGACCGCCGTGCTGCTAGTCCGCCCGCGCGGCTGGCATCTCAACGAAAAGCACATGAGGGTCGACGGCCAGCCGATGTCGGGTTCCATGTTTGATTTTGGTTTGTATTTCTTTCACAACGTCAAAGCACTCATTGCCAAAGGCTCTGGGCCTTATTTTTATTTGCCGAAGTTGGAAAGCCACCTCGAAGCACGACTGTGGAACGATATCTTTGTGATGGCGCAGCAAGAATTAGGCATCCCGCCAGGCACGGTTAAAGCGACGGTGTTGATCGAGACCATACTCGCGGCTTTCGAGATGGACGAGATTCTCTACGAACTTCGCGAGCACTCGGCGGGATTAAATTGCGGCCGCTGGGACTATATTTTTAGCTGTATTAAAAAATTCCGCATGGACAAGAATATCGTTCTTGCCGATCGCAATCTCATCACCATGACCAGCCCATTCATGCGCGCTTATGCCTTGTTACTGGTGAAAACTTGCCATCGTCGCAACGCCCCCGCCATGGGCGGCATGGCAGCACAGATTCCCATTAAGAACGATCCTGTGGCCAATGATGCCGCCATGGCCAAAGTGCGCGCCGATAAAGAGCGCGAGGCCACCGACGGCTACGACGGCACCTGGGTCGCCCATCCCGGCCTGGTGCCCATCGCGAAAGAGATTTTCGATAAGCACATGCCGACGCCGAACCAGATTCATCGCCAGCGCCCTGACATTCATTCCACGGCGGCGGACTTGATCAATTTCAAACCGGAAGGCCCGATCACAGAAAATGGCCTGCGCATCAACATCAGCATCGGCCTGCAATATCTCGGCGCTTGGCTGGGCGGCACGGGTTGTGTGCCGATTTTTAACCTCATGGAAGACGCGGCGACGGCGGAAATTTCCCGCGCGCAACTGTGGCAATGGATACGCAGCCCGCGCGGCGTGCTGGAAGACGGCCGCAAAGTGACCAAGGAATTGTTCCGTCAACTTATGCCGGAAGAACTTGCTAAGATTAAAACGTCGCTAGGCGAAACGGGTTGGAAGGCGGGTAAATACGACGATGCCGCGAAGATGTTTGATACACTGACAACGAGCGATGACTTTGTGGAATTTTTGACGTTACCGGCTTACGAAGCAATTCAATAGGTGGGTGATCGCGGCGCCCAGTGGCGATTATTTGGGTTGCGTCGCTAGCGCTGCAGGCAAAGTAAGACAAGAAACATAGGGCGGGTTTACCTGTCCCGAATTGAAGCCAAAATAAGAGATCGCGCGTAGGTAATCCTGCGAGACCGTCTCGCGGGCCTTGTAGCAGGCTTCCAGCGATTCAAAGCCCTGCACCACCGCCTGCGTTCCGGCATCCCGGGCAACGGAGTAATAAATCATCATCACGATCATGGTTTTCACGGTACAACCTTTAGTTTTTGTCATGAAACACGTTCAATTTAGCGCAATACGCGCGCTTGCGCCAGCTAGCCTATGAGCCTGGGCATTAAGCTCCTGATGGTTTTCTTTGCTTTCGTTGCCGTCATCGGCGTGGTGATGGCTGTGTCGTTTCGTGAGCGCAAATTGGCGAACAATAGCGCCGACTCCGACGCAGATCGAGATGCAGCGAGCGACGCGCGCACCATGCTGGTAATTTTTGGAGCGATTATCGCGGGGGTGTTGTTGGCGTTGTTGGTAGCGTGGCTAGTGTTCTTCTGATGCAACATTCCTCCGCCAAACTGTCGATGGCCTTCTCGCAAGTCGGCCATAGCTTTTCTCACATTTTCATGTTGCTCTACCCGACGGTGGTGTTGGCGTTGGAAAAAGAATTCCACCAAAGCTACGGCCAGCTTCTGGTGCTTATGACCTTGGGCAACGTACTGTTCGGCGTAGCGGCGCTGCCCGCCGGCTGGCTCGGCGACCGCTGGAGCACGCTGGGCATGATGGTTGTATATTTCTTTGGCTTAGGCGCAGCCGCGATATTCACCGGCTTTATGTCCACCACGAGCGGCTTGGTGATTGGCCTGGCGCTGATTGGTTTGTTCGCCTCAATCTATCATCCCGTCGGCATGGCATGGTTGGTGAAGAACGCGGAAAACAAAGGTAAAGCATTGGGCTTCAATGGCGTCTTCGGCAGCCTGGGGGTGGCTTCCGCTGCACTGATTGCGGGCGTGCTGACGGATTGGATAAGCTGGCGCGCGGCGTTTATCGTACCCGGCGTGATAGCGTTAGTGGTCGGCATTGCGCTAGCCTACTGTGTTCGCCGTGGCCTGGTGGTGGAAAGCTTTTCCGATGTGGCGCCGCAAATCAAACCGCCTGCCAACGACATGAAGCGTGTTTTCATCGTGCTGTCGTTCACCATGATTTTGAACGGCCTGATCTATCAATCGGTCTCGAGCGCATTGCCCAAGATACTCGCGGAAGGCGTGCCTCACTGGAGCGGCGGCAGCACTAGCGGCGCGGGAACCTTAGTTTCCATCGTCTATTTATTCGCGATGGGCGCGAGCTTGATTGGCGGCTACTTGAGCGACCGCTACTCCGTCAAGCACGTCTATATGATCGCCACATTGCTGCAAGCACCGCTATACGCGCTTGCGGCATCCCTCATGCACGCACCGTTGCTGTTCACGGTGATACTCGCAACCATGTTGAACACTATCGCGGTGCCGACGGAAAACGTACTGCTCACGCGCTACACACCCGACCGTTGGCGTGCGACGGCCTTCGGCGCGAAGTTTGTGTTGGCTTTAGGGCTGGGCGCGATGGGTGTGCCGCTGGTGGCTTACATCCACGATCACACCGGCAACTTTTACGCGTTCTACATGCTGCTTGCACTCATCGCCGTGCTTATAGCCGCAATTGCGATTTGGCTACCGGCGAGCAAGAAACGCCGCGAGCCCGAACAGCGGCTTGCTGCGCAAACCATGCCCTGAAAAACTATCGAACCGCGATGGGCGCTACCGTTGACCCCGTCCCACCCTTAATTTTCAGTGGCTCGACAACCAGGGCAAATTCATAAGCCTTGTCCTTTGCAAGCGCTTCTAGCTCCAAATTCTCCAGCAAGAATATTCCGTTGATGACCAAAGCAATCGCATGCACCGGCAGTCGAATTTGCTTGTCGGGGTTGGGGAAAATCTCGATGGCCCAATTGTCGCTGCCGATCAGCATTACGTTTTGCTTTGCCAGCCACTCGGCGGCGGACGCGCCGATGCCCGGCTCACCGCTCACGAATTTCGCGTTTTCTTTTCCGTACAAAAGACCCCAGCCGGTATGGATCAGCGCCGCGTCGCCCGCGCCGAGCATTACACCTTGCTTAGTCAGCGCGTCGCGCAAATCTTGCTCGGTTATTTCATAGTCGATTGCCAGCATCTCTACACCTTTAAGCGCGGCAACGTCGATCAATACGCCGCGCGTAAACAACCCGCCAACTTTCTCCACGCCGAGTTTAGTAAAACCATTCCGCGTCGCCACGTCGTCAATCTTGACGCAGTTGTACAGCATGTCGGCAATGCCTTGATGATTCAGCGCATCGAACTGCGTGCCCACCTGACCTAGCTCAGTGGTGACAATTTCCTCATTGCTGCGCTGTTGATTGGTCGCCGCAGGTGGAGTTGTGCGTTTTAACTGCATGCTGAAACGCCGCTCGCCGAAGAACGGAATGGCGGCGCTGAGTTCTTTACCCAGCTCGTAAACCTTGCCCGTTTTGATCAGCTTAGTGGCGCGCAACACGGTTTCCGGCCCCATCAAATTCGCCGCGCCGCGCTCGTCGGCGGCACCCCATTTGGACGGGCAGCGCTGTTCGGGTGACGGCGGCTTCCAGGTTTGTGCGAATGTTAAAGTGCAGACGAATGCGAGCGCACCGACCATGAGTTGGGACATAGGCCGTAAGATCATCTTGTTTCCTCCTGGGTTAAGTCAGCTTGTAAAACGCATTCTAATCCTATGCGTAACCATTGCGCCTGACAAGCTGTGTTAGAGTAGCGCCGCTAAACCGTTTATGGAGATAACCCTCATGAAAAAAGCGTTGCTGTTCGCCGCTGTGCTTGCCACCAGCGGAGTATTTGTTACCCCATATTTACACGCCGGAGAAAAACCCATGGAAGAAAAAATCACTGCCCTGAAAATTATCGACAAGAAAGTCGGCAGCGGCAAAGAAGCGAAGGCCGGTTCGACGATCAAAGTCGACTACACCGGCTGGTTGTACGACCCGCAAGCGCCCGACCATAAGGGCAAGAAATTCGATAGCTCTCTCGATCGTGGCGATCCGTTTGGATTCGTGCTTGGCAATGGCGCCGTGATCCGTGGCTGGGATGAAGGCGTGAAAGGCATGAAAGAAGACGGCCAGCGCACGTTGATTATTCCCGCCGACATGGCCTACGGCAAACGTGGCGCCGGTGGCGCGATTCCCCCGGATGCAACGCTGGTATTCGATGTGGAGCTCATCAGCGTGAAATAATAGGCTCGATGGGTGCCTAATCAAAAGGCCGCTTTGATGCGGCTTTTTGCTTTCCGAAACTCACTAAAAATGTCGCTTGCATCTGCTCCCCGCATCCAGTAATTTAGTGGGATAAACCCACTTAAGATTGAGACATATGGCACACCACGCTCGATTCAAACCGTTGTTCCTGGCCATCGCGCTTGGCGTCGCCGGATGGGTCTTTGCCGAAGGCGAAGAAACCGCCGATGCTACCCTTTCCGCCGGCGACTTTACCCTCAAGCGCGCCGACGCAACGGCCTTCTCGGAACCCGCGCCAGTGCTGACCTACAAGCAACTGCAGACCTTTGAGCGCGGTCGCCAGCACTTCAATCAAAAATGGGTGATCTTTCCTTCCCTGGGTGGCGACTGGGGACTGGGGCCGACGTTCATCACCGACAAATGCGCCGGTTGCCATATCGCCGGTGGCCGTGGCTTGATGCCTGCGGCCGATGAAGAGCCCGTCGGTGTGCTGATCCGCATGAGCGTGCCGGGAACTAATGAGCACGGCGGACCGAAGCCCCATCCTGCCTACGGCGATCAATTCCAAAACCAGGGCCTCACCGGCAAAGACGAATATAACCACGGCAAGGGTGATCGTGTGCCGCCCGAGGGCACGGTTTACATCGATTGGAATGAAAGTTCCACGGCGTTTGCCGATGGCGAACAAATCCCATTGCGCAAACCCAAACCACGCTTCGACAAGCTCACTTTTGGCCAGTTGGGCGAGGACACCATGTTGTCGTTGCGCTTTACCCAACCCATTTTCGGTCTTGGGCTGCTTGAAGCCGTGCCGGAGCAAACCATCCTCGATATCGCGAAGCAGCAAGTGGAACACGGTATTCAAGGCAGGCCGAACCACGTTTGGGATCACATCAACAAGAAAACGGTCGTCGGCCGCTTCGGCTGGAAAGCCAACGTGGCGAGCATACGGTTACAAATCGCGCTCGCATTCCACGGCGATGTGGGCGTGACGACTTCATTATTCATCGAGGATAATTG
>JBDSJK010000067.1:0-10077 GCA_039917535.1 Burkholderiales bacterium | reverse complement strand
CAAGGTTTGCTGTGTAGCCAGTTAGGATTTTGCATGAAAACCTTCTCCGCCAAAGCACACGAAGTCAAACACGACTGGTTTGTGATTGATGCCAACGACCTGGTTTTAGGCCGTTTAGCGTCCCAGATTGCCCTTCGCTTGCGTGGTAAGCACAAGCCGATCTATACGCCGCACGTGGATACCGGCGATTTCATCGTCGTGGTTAATGCAGATAAGCTCCGTGTCACGGGCAATAAGTCTCAAGACAAAATGTACTACCGCCACAGTACTTACCCGGGCGGTATCTATGAAACGAACTTTGCTAAGCTGCAAGCGCGTTTCCCTCGCCGTGTGCTCGAGAAGGCCGTTAAGGGCATGTTGCCCAAAGGTCCGCTGGGCTACGCGATGATTAAGAAGCTCAAGGTTTACGCCGGTGCGAGCCATCCCCATAGCGCGCAACAGCCTCAGCCCCTCACGGTTTAAGGACAGAAATAATATGATCGGAAGTTATTACTACGGTACGGGACGGCGCAAAAGCTCGGTCGCGCGCGTGTTTATCAAGGCTGGCAAGGGCGACATCATTGTCAACAACAAGCCGGTAGACTTGTATTTCTCCCGCGAAACCGGGCGAATGATCGTGCGTCAACCGCTTGAATTGACAAATAATGTCTCCTCATTCGACATTACAGTCAGCGTTGCGGGCGGTGGTGAATCGGGCCAAGCGGGCGCCGTGCGCCATGGCATTACCCGCGCGTTGATCGATTATGATGCGGCGTTGAAGTCGGGCCTGAAAAAAGCCGGCCTGGTGACTCGCGATGCTCGCGAAGTAGAACGTAAGAAAGTCGGCCTGCGCAAAGCGCGCCGTCGTAAGCAATTCTCCAAGCGGTAATTTGTTATATGTCTGCAAAAAAGCCGCCTCACTGGGCGGCTTTTTTGTTAGTGAATTATTTTGATGTTCGCAGAACGCTATAATGTGGATCTGCACCGAGGCAAAACATGATCAAAATCGGCATCGTTGGCGGCACCGGCTACACCGGCGTTGAACTGCTGCGTATCTTGGCGCGCCACCCGGAAGCTAAGCTAACCGCGATCACCTCGCGGAAAGAAACCGGAATGCTCGTCGCTGAGATGTTTCCTAGCCTGCGCGGCGCGGTGGATTTGAAATTTAGCGATCCCAAGGAGGCGGGACTCGCGCAATGCGATCTGGTTTTCTTCGCTACACCCAATGGGATCGCCATGAATGAAGCCCGCGCGCTATTGGACGCGGGAGTTAAAGTCATTGATTTGGCGGCAGATTTTAGAATAAAAGACATTCCAAGCTGGGAAAAATGGTACGGCATGACCCATACATGTCCGGAAATCGTACAGGAAGCCGTGTACGGTCTGCCGGAAGTGAACCGCGAAGCCATCAAAAAGGCGCGGATTGTCGCGAATCCCGGCTGCTACCCGACCGCGACACAACTGGGTTTCTTGCCCCTGGTCGAAGCAGGGGTGGTGGACGACAAAAACCTGATCGCCGACGTGAAGTCCGGGGTGAGCGGGGCAGGGCGCAAGGCCGAAACGCACACCTTGTTTTCCGAAGCCTCAGACAATTTTAAGGCCTATGGCGTGGCGGGCCATCGCCATTTGCCTGAAGTGCGCCAGGGATTAGCCCGTGCCGCTGGGCATAAAGTAGGGCTGACCTTTGTCCCCCATCTCTTGCCACTGATCCGCGGCATCCATGCGACCCTTTACGCGCGCCTAACCAAAGACGTAGACCTACAGGCACTGTTTGAAAAGCGCTACGCGGGCGAAGTCTTCGTCGATGTGCTTCCGCCAGGCAGCCAGCCGGACACCCGCTCCGTGCGCGCCAGTAACCTTTGCCGGATCGCGGTTCATCGTCCGCAAGAGGGAGATACCGTGGTGGTGTTGTCCGTCATAGATAACCTAGTCAAAGGCGCGGCCGGTCAGGCGGTGCAAAACATGAATCTTATGTTTGGCCTGGAGGAGACCCTCGGCTTGATGCACGTGCCTGTGTTGCCGTAAGAATCTGGCGCTGAAACCTCACTCGATTCGGCAAAGGACTTGAAACTTGCCGAGTTAAAGCCCAATATACAGTAGTGTTTGATGCGACTCGCGCCGACAACGCGAACGCAACTATAGGAGAATTGAAATGAACGCAGTAGCAGAATTGCCCGCACCGCTGATTTTTACAGACAACGCGGCGAACAAAGTGAAGTCGCTGATCGACGAAGAGGGTAACGACGCCCTGAAGCTGCGCGTATTTGTCACCGGCGGCGGCTGCTCTGGCTTTCAATATGGTTTCACCTTCGATGAAGAAACCAGCGAAGACGACACGGCCATGCAGAAAAACGGCGTCACGCTGTTAATTGACCCCATGAGCTACCAATACCTCATCGGCGCAGAAATCGACTATCAGGAAGACCTGGAAGGCTCGCAATTCGTAATCAAGAATCCCAACGCCACTTCTACTTGTGGCTGTGGATCGTCGTTTAGCGCTTAGTTCGATTTTAGTTCAGGCAAAAAAGGGAGGCTCTGCCTCCCTTTTTATTTTACGCGCGGTAGATTGCGCCGAGTATGGCCATGTGCCGGGCCGCTGTCACATCCGGCAAATTGCCCGGCAAACCCAATATCGTCTGGCGCGCTAGCCACGCAAAGGCCAACGGTTCAACGCATTGTGTGGCAATGCCGAGTTCGTCAGTAAGCGCTAACCTGTGTCGCGGCAAAAGTTGACTCAGGCGAATGGCGAGCAAATAATTTTGCGCACCGCCGCCACACAAAAATACTTCTTTTTCCCCATCGCCCAGCCGCTTGATTTCGTCGCTAATGGTTCGCGCCGTGAACTCGACCAGGGTTGCCTGCACGTCTTCTGGCGTGTATTGCGTTCCCAAGAGCTGTTGATCTAGCCACGCCAGGTGAAAGTCGTCGCGCCCGGTGCTTTTCGGCGCGTTGCGTGCAAAATAAGGATGCGCCAGGAGCCGCGCCAATAGGGCGGCTTGGCGATGTCCCGTACGGGCCCATGCGCCGTCACAGTCGTAGGCGCGATGCAAGTGTCGAGAGATCCAGCCGTCCATCAAGATGTTTCCGGGGCCAGTATCGTAGCCGGTCACCACGCCCCGGCTTGGTAAATTGGTGAAATTGGCAATGCCGCCAATGTTGACCACGACGCGATGTTGGGTCGCCGAGCGAAACACCGCGGCATGAAAGGCCGGTACCAGCGGCGCACCCCGCCCACCCGCCGCAACATCGCGGCTCCGAAAATCAGCGACAACGGTGATATCGGTCAGTTCTGCCAGCAACGCGGGCGCGTTCAACTGCACCGTGTAGCCAAGGTCGGGTCGATGGCGCACGGTTTGGCCGTGGCAGCCAATGGCCGCAATGTTTTTTGCCGAGAGATTCGCCGTGCTCAGGGTTTCCTGCACCGCATCGCCATAGAGTTTGACTAGCTCGATTGCCGCTTGCTGAGACCGGTCTATTTCGTTGTCGCCGGGCTGATTGAGGGCAATGAGAGTGTCTTTTAGCGCCGATGGAATAACTTTGCTGGCGGTGGCGATTTGGCGCGGAAAGTTGCCGGAGAAATCGGCAAGGACTGCATCGGCGCCGTCCATGCTGGTGCCCGACATGATGCCGATATAGAGCTCGGAACTCATGGGAATTTGCGCGGTGGCGGAAAACTAGCCACGCCTGTCATTCATGGCCCGGCGTCTGAAATTACAAGTAACGCGTCACTCGAAGCTGGTCGCCCCGGCGGTTTCGCGCATGGCTGTAAGTTGGCCGAGCAAGGGCGCGGCGGCTTTGTCGAACTGCGCTTTGAAGCCCGGCATCACGGGCATGGCAACCGGAACGGCCTTACCCTGTGAATCTTTTGCGCTGCCGGCAATTCTGAATTCATAGTGAACGTGGGGGCCAGTTGCCCAGCCGGTGGAGCCGACATAGCCGATCACTTGGCCCTGTCTGACGGGGGTTCCCTTGTGCATGCCTGAAGCGAAGGCAGACATGTGGCCGTAGAGCGTAGTGTATTGGTCGTGGTGTTTCAGCTCGACGACGTTGCCATAGCCGTTTTGCGGGCCGATGAAATCCACTGTGCCGTCGCTGGTGGCAAGAATAGGCGTGCCCGTTGGTGCGGCAAAGTCAGTGCCCGTATGGGCGCGCCAGGTGCCCCAAACCGGGTGCATTCTAGCTAGGCTAAAGCCAGAGCTGACTCGGGAAAACTCCAGCGGCGAGCGCAAGAATGCGCTGCGCAGGCTTTTGCCATCCGCGGTGAAATACTCACCTTCCGATCGCCCGCCCGCATAGAAAACTAGGCGATGGGATGTTCCACGATTAATGAATTCCGCAGCGACCAAACGGCCCACGCGGATCAATTCTGGACCGTCGTAAAATGCTTCGTAAGCTATGGAGAATTGGTCGTTTTTGCGTAAATCTTGGTGGAAATCGATATCTGTCGCGAACAGCTTGGAAAGCTGAGTCGCGATCGTGTCCGGCACGTCGGCGGCGTCCGTCGCGGCGAAGAGCGAACTCTTAATGACGCCCGCCTTGAATTCTATCCGCTTTTCTAGGCGGATGGTTTCCTCCAGCGAAACCAATTCATCGCCTACCTTAATAACCTTAAGAATCGAGTTGCCGCCCGTGCGCATTTTCAGGCCGACCAACTCGCCTTCCTCACTTACCTGAGTTTCGATCACGCGTCCCGGAACGAGCCCGCCATAAATGGCTTGGGCGGTGGAGTCGGTACGCAAAAACTGATCCGCTTCGGCGTCATCGACCTGCAGGCGGGACAATATCGACGCGACCGTATCGCCACGACGCACCCGTTCTTGGCGGGAAAAAACTTCGTCTGATGACGCCGCTTGCGTCGCAACAAATGGCGATGCCAATGATTGCTCGACGACTTGGGTGCGAACGTTTTCTGTGCGGGTACTCGGCGCAATACCAAAGGCAGCGACGATACCAAACAAAGGCAACGCCAAAGTGGCAACGGCCCAGCGGACGCGGCGTTTCGATTCAGTAGATGTTAGGTTTTGCGCTATCATGCTTGATCTTTAGCCTCAAGTTGTACGAGCCGGATGCAAAAACAACCGGCACAATACCACAAAGAATTCAAATCCACCTAGCAATGTTTTCAAAGTTTTATTAATTTTAGCATAAAATCAATCAACTGTAAATTAAATGTCAAGCGATACTGTAGTAGACGTCGTCAAACGCGGCGCGAGCGAGTTGCTGGTCGAATCTGAATTGATCGAAAAGTTAAAAAAAAATCGCCCGCTCAAGATCAAAGCAGGCTTTGATCCCACTGCGCCGGACCTGCACTTAGGCCATACGGTTTTGCTCAACAAGATGCGCCAACTGCAAGATCTCGGCCATCACGTTGTCTTCCTGATTGGCGATTTTACAGGCATGATCGGCGATCCTAGTGGCAAGAACGCGACAAGACCACCGCTGACCCGAGACGCTATTGCGGCCAATGCGGTGACGTACAAAGAGCAAGTTTTCAAGATTTTGGACGCCGATAAAACGGAAATCGCGTTCAACTCAACCTGGATGGATCAGCTCGGCTCCGCCGACCTTATCAAGCTCGCAGCCACCTACACCGTCGCGCGAATGTTAGAGCGCGACGATTTTTCCAAGCGCTACGCCGGTAACCAATCCATCGCTATCCATGAATTTTTGTATCCCCTGGTGCAAGGTTACGATTCCGTCGCGCTGCAGTCGGACATTGAGTTGGGCGGCACTGATCAGAAATTCAATCTCTTGGTCGGCCGCGAGTTGCAAAAGCATTTTGGTCAGCCGCCGCAATGTGTCTTGATGATGCCACTGCTCGAAGGACTGGACGGCGTCAACAAAATGTCCAAGTCCTTGGGCAACTACGTCGGCATCAACGAAAGCCCCGAACAGATTTTCGGTAAGTTGATGTCCATCTCCGATGACCTCATGTGGCGCTATTTGGAATTGCTGTCATTTCGCTCCTTGGCCGAGCTAAAGCAATGGAAGCGCGAAGTGACGGAAGGCAAAAACCCCCGCGATATCAAAGTCGCGCTGGGACAAGAAATCGTCGAACGCTTCCATAACCGCGCCGCTTCCGAGCAAGCGCTGGCGGATTTCGAAGCGCGTTTCAAACAAAACGCTATGCCCGATGATTTACCTGAGATCGTTATTCCATGCGGTTCTTCAGGCATCGGTATCGCGCAACTATTAAAGCAAGCGGGCCTCACGCCGAGCACTTCCGAAGCGATTCGCATGATCGAGCAGGGCGGCGTGAAGATAGACGGAGAGAAAGTCAGCGACAAGGGATTGACGCTACAAGCAGGCATGTCGGGAGTATTTCAAGTAGGCAAGCGGAAGTTTGCGCGGGTGGTGTTGGAGTGAAATTGATTCAATGGGCCGGTTTTAGCCGAGTGCTTGCCGCGAACTAAAAAAGCCCCACCGGCGGCAAAGCCAGATGGGGCCAACTGGAGGTTAGTTAGGAAGGTCGCGCATCAATTCCAATGGCGACGGTCATGGTGCCAATCGCGGTCATGGTGATAGCCGTGGTGGTGATGACGCCATTCTTCGCGGTCGCAATCATCGCGATCGCGGAACACCGGGCGCGGCCGGTACACTACCGGTGGCGCGGGGCGATATTCCGGTTCGGGGTAGTACGCGGGCTCGGGATAATAAGTAGGTTCGGGATAATAAGTAGGTTCGGGATAATAGGTGCGCTCGTAGACGACGCGTTCCTCGCGCCGTTCGCCCACGCCGCGGCCGATGGTCGCGCCCGTTGCTGCGCCGATCACCGCACCGACCAGCGTGCCGTTACGGCCGCCGACTTGTCTCCCGATCACGCCGCCCACCGTCGTGCCAATCACCGCGCCGATAATCGTCTCGCGATGGTCCGCACGGGCGGGGGTGCTAACACCGGCCAACAGCGCAACGGAAGTCAGGGATATTGCAATTAACTTTTTCATCATCATCTCCATTCTGTGAGAAATGCTCACATGAGAAATAACGAGGCAGAACCAAATCGGTTACGGCGCGAGCCGGATAGAGTGTAACGAGTTGTAACAGGCGTTACATATATGGAGCTCGCCACAACCCAATTCCAGCGAGCCTCGCAGGACAGGCATGGCTGAGAGGAAGGCTGGATGCGGCTCCTGGCTTGATTGTTTCTTGATCGATCGGTTGAGCGTGGTTGTTTTTCTCGGCACACTATCAACATTGGCTCAACTTTATTGGTTAAGGAAACCTCATGGCAACGCGCATGCCTATCGCATTTATCGGCCACGGCAGCCCGATGAACACACTGGAACAAAATCAATTTACCGACGCATGGCGACGCTTCGGTACTTCGCTTGCTGTGCCCAAAGCAGTGCTGATGATCAGTGCCCACTGGTACACGCGCGGCACCCACGTGACTGCGATGCAAACGCCGAAGACCATTCACGACTTCGGCAATTTTCCCAAGCCGTTGTTTGATTTTCAGTATCCCGCAACCGGTGCCCCGGCGCTTGCCGAGCGGGTCGCGAAATTATTGCAGCCTATGCAAGTAGGCCTCGATCAAGAATGGGGCTTGGACCACGGCGCCTGGTCCGTGCTCGCGCATATCTTTCCCGACGCGAACGTGCCCGTCGTGCAACTCAGCATCGATGCATTACAGCCCGCGCAGTTTCACTACGAACTTGGCCAGCGATTGGTACCGTTGCGCGAGGAAGGCGTGTTGATACTCGGCAGCGGCAACGTGGTGCATAACCTCGGCAGCCTGGATTGGCGCACGCAAAACCGCGCCTTCGATTGGGCCGAACGCTTCAACGGCGTAGTCAAGAGCCATCTCGCGGAACCGGATCATGCTAGCTTGATTCATTACGATCAGTTGGGTGATGACGCGAAGCTTTCCATCCCAACCGCGGAACACTACTTGCCGTTGTTATACGTGATCGGCGCGCAAACGGAAGCTGACACACTCAGCATTTTGAGTGACGGGATATTTGGCGGGTCGATTAGTATGTTGTCGGTGGCGATGGGGTCAAGGTGAAGGGATTTGTAATGCGAATCAATCGCGAGCTGACATGAGTCCAATTGCACTTCATACGTATGGTGAATGGTTCATTGAAGCGGCGCGTTCCTTACCAATGAAACCGGCACCACCGAACGGTCCATTCCATCCCGTGCAACCTTATCTTGTCTGTCATTCTATTGAGTTATGCTTGAAAGCTTTTTTGTGCTTGCATGGCATGACCATGATTGACTTGGCAGAGGGAAGGTGGGCATAACCTTGAAATAGTTCTGGATATGGCGAAAGCCAGAAACCTCTTAGACACTGTTCCTTTAACTGTGGAACACGAAAAGGCGATCCACGATGCAGACAACTACTATGCTAGCAAGATCTTCGAATACGCTGCCATTCTTGAAGCCAGTCGTGCTTATCCAAACATGCCATCAATCGAACCGCTATTCGAGGCTGCTACCATGCTAGTTGACTCGCTACGCCAAGTATGCGGAAAGGCATGACGGCGACACAACCTGATAACGGCCCACAAGTAACCGATTGTGCCATAAGCTTAATTCGGGAATCGTAGCCCGTACAGAATGAAATTCAACAGGGGAAACAACTTTTTTAAATCTCCATTGGCAGGCTAAGAATCCATAAACTATCGGGGCATACTCCTCATTAACTACGGAGCCTCATCGTTCAATCGATCCGCGCTAATGTCACTGCGATAAGTCTCCGGGCCAAAATAAACCGCGATGGCCGTGAGCAGCGACAACACCACCATGTAACCCGCTACGCCCCATGGCGCGCCGCCGGCCCACAGCAGCAACAAGCCGGCAACGAATGGCGCCGGTCCACCGGCCAAGATGGAGCCGAGTTCGCGCGCAAACGCAAAGCCGCTGTAGCGAATGCGTGGACCGAACAGTTCGGCGAAATAGGCCGCTTGCGGACCAAACATGCCGCCGACGCCGATGGAAATCGCCATGATCAACGCAAACCAAATCAACGGGGTGCTTTGTGTATTAACCAGCATGAAAAATGGAAACGCAAACAACGCGGAGAATATCGCCGCACCCATGTAGACCGGGCGGCGGCCAATTTTGTCCGACAGTGCCGAGAAGCCGATCACGGCGAAAATTTGTACGAAGCTTGCGATCACTAAGCCTGTTAGCACCATGTTTTTTGGCAAGTGCAATTGCTTGGTCATGTAGCTCAGTGTGAACACGGGGAACAAATAGCCCAAGCCGTTTTCCGCGAGACGCGCGCCTACGATGACGAAGAATTCTCGCGGGTGGTGCTTGATGGCTTCTTTCACTGGCGCGCGTAAAACTTTGCGTTTTTCCACCGCTTGGGTGAATACCGGCGTCTCCATCACCTTTGCGCGGATGTAAATTCCCAAGGCAATAACGAAGATGCTGAGCAAGAACGGCACGCGCCATCCCCAACTGAGAAAATCTTCCTTCGGCATGGACGAGAAAATCGCGAACACCGCTTGCGCGAGCAAGATGCCGATGGTCACGCCCACCGGTGCGAAGCTGCCGTAAAGGCCGCGTTTGCCAGGCGGCGCGTATTCCACGGCGAGGATCACTGCGCCACCGTATTCCGCGCCGGCGCCGAAGCCTTGTACCAAGCGCAGCACAACTAACAAAATTGGCGCCCAGATGCCGATGGAATCGTAAGTCGGGAGTAGACCGATGAGAAACGTGCCGCCGCCGACTAACAGCAACGTAAAGACTAAAACGGGCTTGCGGCCTATCTTGTCGCCGAGATGTCCGAACACCAGGCCACCAAAAGGCCGCGCGAAAAATCCGACGCCGAAAGTGGCAAAGGCGGCGAGGGTGCCCATCGCGGGATCGAGTTTCGGAAAAAATAATTCGCTGAATACCAGCGCCGAGGCGGTGCCGTACAAGAAAAAGTCATACCACTCCAACGCCGAACCGACTGCCGATGCGAGCATTACTCTTCTTAGTGAGCGATCCATGGTTTCCCCCGAGCGAGCGTTAATTTTTTATTACGCAACGTTGATACACCGAGACGATGGGCATTGGCCCATGAAAAATGGACTAGCCGCAGAGGCAATACCAGAGCGACTCTCAGGCCATACCTTGCCACGAAGCAGTATCTATAAGCCT
>JBDSJK010000066.1:0-5717 GCA_039917535.1 Burkholderiales bacterium | reverse complement strand
ATTGAAAGGAGTTGCCATGTTTAAAACAGAGGAACGTAATGAGGTGCTTGCCCCGTTAACCACCGAGGAGCTTGACCAGGTTGCGGGCGGGATGATCAATCAGTATGACGACACACCCAACCCAAAGGCGCACGGACATCAAGCAGGCCAATTAGTGAGCATGATCGGATACCGCACATTTGGAGAGGTCGGTCTTTGATCGGTTCATAGTCGAAAAACGAATTCACCCACATAAATTTGAAAGGTAATCAACATGTTTAACGAAATAAACGAGCTGGAATGGGCTTTGCCCTTGAGCCTTGAAGAACTCGATCAAGTAGCAGGCGGGCGATTCAAAATTTTTGACCAGGGATTGGATCGTTACGAAGTCTATTACGACGACGGCATCTCGATTTCGACCAAGAAGCCTTTGTGCAGTAACGTCTAGTCCGCTTAATCTTGAGGTAATCTCAAGCAACCGTCTGTGGGTCTAAATCTACAGACGGTTGGATATAGAGCTGCGCAGGCGCTGCAACGATGCCCCCCGGTGAAGCACCGCACCCTATTCAAAATTAGTGGTACATCAGAGTTAATATTTTGAGGTACTCTACTCAGATTCTTAGAACTCAAGGCTTGCTATGAAATTCCGAACACTTCCGGGCACTGAACTGAACGTTTCCCAAGTTTGCCTTGGTACGATGACCTGGGGCCAGCAGAATAACGAAGCCGACGCCCATGCTCAGCTTGACTACGCCATCGACCAAGGCATCAACTTCATCGATACGGCGGAGATGTATCCCGTGCCGCCGAACGGCGAGAATCAGGGGCGCACCGAAAAGTATCTCGGTAGCTGGCTGGCGAAGCGTCCGCGAAACGAGCTATTCATCGCAACCAAAGTCGCCGGACCAGGGCGGCGCGACTGGATTAGAAATGGGCGCACCGATCTGACGCGCGAGGTTATCGCAGAAGCCGTCGACACCAGTCTCGCCCGGCTACAAACTGACTACATCGACCTGTATCAAATCCACTGGCCGCAGCGTAACGTGCCGATGTTCGGCGCGACTGAATTTGATCCCGTCAAAGAAAAGAGCGGTCCGTCGATACACGAGCAGGTCGAAGGCTTGGCCGCCATGATCAAGGCCGGCAAGATTCGTTACTACGGCCTATCCAACGAAACGGCGTGGGGCGTGTGTGAATTTCAGCGCGTGGCGAAGGAACGGGGCGTTGCCCGCCCAATCACGATTCAGAACAGTTACAGCCTGATCTCGCGTAACGTCGACAACGATCTTGCCGAAACGTTATTCCGCGAGAACATGTCGCTGCTCGCCTACAGTCCACTCGCGGCAGGCATACTCTCCGGTAAGTATATGGGCGGTGCACGTCCGGCAGGCGCGCGCTTCACCTTATTCGACTCACTCGGTGTACGCTTTCGCCCGCCACTGGTCGCCGAGGCGGTCGATGCCTACGCGGCGCTTGCCAAGCGGCGCGGCGTGACGCTGGTGCAACTGGCATTAGGCTATGTGGCGAGCCGCTGGTTTCTCGGCGCCTTGATTGTCGGTGCGACCACGATGGCACAACTGAAGGAAGATATCGCCGCCGCGCAGTTCGTACTTGATGCAGACACACTGACAGAGATTCGCGCGATTCAAGCGCGTTACCCCAATCCGGCAGCCTAAATTTATTGCTGACGCAATGGACTCGATTAGCACACTGCCCCAGGCGGCAGACCTAGAGCGCGTCGTGGCGTGGTATGCCTAAAGAACCGCGCCAGTAGGGCGTCTACAAAGTATAGGTCATACGAACTGCGCCATAATTTTACGATGGCATGTCGAGTGTGTCAGTTCAATGGGTGTTGTCATGATCGGAAATTTCGACGCCTAGCCATTAGGACTGACCAAAACAGCATTACCAATAGGGTCAGATCAAATTTGGCTTTCGGTTGAAGATTACAGCCGCCACCGCCACCCGAGGCCGAGCGGGTTAGGTTACTCGATGAAGTATGAGGGATAAGCGGGATCAGGGTCGAACTCATCAATGCGATCAGTATCGGCATCACAACTATTTGTCAATATGTCATTCTGCATAGGCCGTTCGGAATATTGACTATTGCATCTTCCGGGCGGAGTATTGGCTCGTATGCTTAATCGGGAGAGACAAATGAGTGTTTCTATCTCAATTACTCATCTGCTGGGCGCGCTCTGCGCAGGTCTTTTCTTTACGGCAACAAGCGCCGCTGAAAATTACCCGGCAAAAGCTATCAAGCTGGTTCTAGGTTATTCACCGGGCGGCACGGCCGATGCGTGGCACGCGCGTTTGCGGCAGTCGCCGGTGCGGAGTTGGGCCAAAAAGTCATTGTCGACAACCGGCCCGGCGCATCGGGGACTATTGCTGCTGAGAGCGTCGCAAAATCTCCGCCCGATGGCTACACGCTGCTGTACGGCATCAATTTTGAGTTGGCCCTGGTGCCCGCCATGGGACAGAATATCGCCTACGATCCGGACAGTAGCTTCGCGGCGGTTACCGGAATGGACACCGGCTATTATGGGTTATTCGTGATTCCAAGCTTGGGCGTTAAAACGCTGGCCGAATTTATTACGCTTGCAAAAGCCAAACCTGGAACCATTAGCTATGGATCCGCTGGCAACGCTTCGATGCAGCATTTTCTTGCCGACTTATTCTGTAAAAAATTGGACCTTGAAATGAACCATGTCCCCTACAAAGGTGAAGCCCCGGCGATAACCGATATGTTGGGTGGCCACATACAAGCAGTCTTTGCGGTTCCCGCTGCCATACTTTCGCACGTTAAGTCAGGCAAAGCGGTACCTTTAGTGGATGCTGCGCCTAAACGGTTTATCAGTCTTCCCGACATACCGACGGCCCAGGAATCCGGCATCGAGGAACTGGATATTGCTGCCTGGGGCGGCATCCTCGCACCCGCGGGCACTCCGCGATATCATCGTCAAGCTCAACGCGGCCTTCGTCAAAGCGCGTAACTCGCCGGAAGTGATGAAGCTCCCAGGCGCCGAAGACTTTGGCAATTTGGCGGGGCCGCCCGAAGCGTTCGCGGCCTACGGTAAAGGTGGGTGAAGCTAGTCAAAGCTTCAGGCATTAAGTTGGAATAACCGCTCGTGTAACCCTGGATGGAATGAAATGAAATCCGGGAGAAACGATGCTTATCGCGCAACACGCATTGAATTGAGTGATGGTTGAGAACGACACTGGATTCCCGCCTTCGCGGGAATGACAGATACTATCGCCGGAACCCGCATGGATACTGGATCGCAGCAATGTCATTCCTGGAAGCCGCACTGGTATTGCCTCCTGCGGCATTAGCCCGTGAAACGCTCACACTAAAACCGGCAGCGTTTCCTTCTCCAACAACTCGCCTTTATCCAAATGCAGGATCGCCTCGGCGCTTTCCGCTGCGCGGCGATCGTGGGTGACCATGATGATGGTCTTGTTGATTTCGATATTGAGGCGTTTCAATAGCTTCAGAATTTCCTGGGCGGAAACGCGGTCGAGATCGCCGGTCGGTTCGTCGGCGACCAGGATCATGGGATCGGTGATGATGGCACGGGCGATGGCGACTCGTTGTTGTTGGCCACCGGATAGTTCTGATGGATAGTGGGTCGCGCGATCCGTGAGGCTGACCATGCCGAGCGCGAGATCGACTCTTTCGCGCCGTTCGCTGCGCGACAATCGTGTCAGCAACAGCGGTAAGTCGATATTCTCGAATGCGGTCAACACGGGCATCAAGTTGTACAACTGAAAAATGAATCCGACGTTCTGGGCGCGCCAATCGGCGAGTTCCGCCTCGGAAAGCCGAGTGATGTCGAGGCCGCCGATGACGATCTCGCCGCGCCGATAGGATTTGACGATGTGATTTACGCTGACGAGCGCCGGCGAGGGCATTTACTTCGCCGACAGTTTGATGCGACTTCCGTTTTTCAACCGGCCGGTCGGTTTCAGGACGACTTTGGTTTGAGCGGGCACGCCAGCTAGGCGACGAGATCGCCAAACGTCGCGCCGCGTTGAATCGCATGCTGTTGACTTTATCGTCTTTGATCACGAACACGACGGACTGGCCCGCGCGGGTGACAATAGCGTCGAGATTGACGGCGGTGACGGGTTTTTTCTCGTCGGGTGCGAGTTCTTTTTCCAGAAACGCGACCTTGGCACTCATGTCCGGCAGTACGCGCGGATCGAGTTCTTTAAAGCGAACTTTCACCAGCAAAGTTGCCTTGGTTCAATCCACCGTCGGCACGGTGCGATCGACGCTACCGGCGAAGTGCACATCGGGAATGGCGTCGAGCTGAATTCCCGTTGGCATGCCAACGCGGATTTTGGCCAGGCTAGATTCCGCCACATCGGCTTCCACTTCTAAGGTAGACATATCCGCCATTGTCACCACCGCGCCTTTATTGTCGATCGCAGAAGAGAACGGCGTCACGATATCGCCAATATTCGCGGACTTGGTGAGCACGACGCCGTCGAAGGGCGCGCGGATCACGGTCTGGTCGACGCCGACTGTGGCGACGTTGAAACCGGCTTCCGCCGCGACAATGGCGGCCTTCAGGCTCGCGATGGTGGCCTTTGCTTTCGCCGCCCTGGCGACGGCGGTGTCGTGGGCCGATGCGGAAATATACTTCTTTTAGATGAGTTCCTGCGAGCGTTTTAATGCAGCTTTCGCGTCGCGCAACTCGGCCATGCCCTGTTCCAAGTTGGCCTTCGCCACATTAACACCAGCCGCCGCTTGGTCTTGGCGGGCCAGCATGTCGTTGCTTTCCAATCGCGCGATGACCTCATTCGTTTTCACGCGCCTGCCTTCCGCCATGCCCAGCCACTCGAGCCGACCTGTGGCCTTCGATGCGACGGCGGCTTTGCGTTGCGCCCCCACATAACCCGTCGCATTCAGTGCCGTATAGCCTTGCGACGGATAGGCACTCACGATGTGGGTCGCCTCAACGGAGAATACGCTCTGCACATTCCGATATAACAGCCAGTCGCCGATCGCCAAAACACCGAGCACCGCGGCATAGAAGAGCGGGCGCGTGAAGCGCCGGCGCTTCCCGTAGGCCGCTACGGGTTTACGGTCAATGCGAAGCTTGGAAAGGTCTTGTTAATTCAAAGAGTTTCCTATTTACAAGCTCGCGGTGCTCAACGAGGCGGCGCTAATAGGACAAGAGATGGGTGGGTGAGTTCAAGCATAACTTGGCGCCAGGTAGGGGAATCGAACCCCCCACGTTTCTTGGGGGATTTTCACTCCTCAAGGCTCACTGAAATCTTACGTCGGCCCTGCGGCGTTCGCCAGATTTGGTGCCGGGAGGGGGAATCGAACCCCCACGATGTCACCACCACTGGATTTTGAGTCCAGCGCGTCTACCAATTCCGCCATCCCGGCTGCGGCTGGCATTATCCTTGAATTGGCTGCGCCCGGCAACTTTGATCGCGTGCTTTCATCCGAAACGAACTTTCGCCGCACTTAGCGGATTCGACCCGAAATTTGCATGAAATTGAGTAGTGTCTCGGCCTCACTCTTTGTTGCAATGGAGCTCGAAGCGCTGTGCTTTGAGCAAAGTGCGTGCAGTGAAGACCTTGCCTGTGGCGCTGGGCTGAATTCTGCGGATAATCGGCGGCACGATGTTTTTGCGCGCCACCGTTCGTAAGAAGGACGGCAAGGAGCACCGCTACTGGGGCGGGGTGGAAGAATCGTCGCGTTGCTCGCGGTCGCGTGATGC
>JBDSJK010000065.1:0-8154 GCA_039917535.1 Burkholderiales bacterium | reverse complement strand
GATCCCCTTTGCGTCGCGGCCGGCTGGCTGCGGCTCAACATTTGGCAATGCACTGCCTTCATGGCGATCGGTAAATTCGTGCGCTATGTTGTAATTGCGCTTGCGGCGAGTTGAAGCCTGCGGTAGCGCGCGGACAAGCTTTCCGTTAGGATACCGGTTCATCATTGTCAGATCGTAAACTGACGGCTTTGTCCATCAGTCCGGAGTTCCTATGATCGTTTATTTCCTATCCACAATCAAACACTGGCTTTTGGAACGGATGAAACTGCATCCGTTAGTTAAAAGCGTCCGCGCTGTTATTGGTCTCCTGACTGTGACTACCCTATTGGGTAGTCTTGTTGCTGGATGTGGCAAAGTTGAGGGTCAGCCTCCGGCGGGCGTGATGCCGCCACCGCCGCCCGTCAGTGTCGCCGCGGTAATAGAGCGCGACGTGAAGGAATATGACGAATTCTCTGGGCGGCTAGAGGCGGTGGAGCGGGTGGAGATTCGGCCCCGTGTATCTGGCTATATCCAAAGTATCAATTTTGCCGACGGCAAAGAAGTTAACAAGGGCGACTTGCTGTTCGTCATCGATCCACGCCCGTACCAGGCGGATTTGAATCGTGTCGAAGCGGAACTATCCGCGGCAAAAAGCCGCGCCGAACTCTCACGTAATCAACTGAAGCGCACGGCTAAGCTGTTAGAGGAAAAATTCATCTCGAAGGAAGCCTATGACGAGCGCGCTTCAGGCCTGGGCGAAGCCGCCGCTAATAGCCGCGGCGCGCAGGCGACGGTCGATGCGGCGCGTTTGAATTTGGAATTCACCCAAGTGCGCGCACCTATTAGTGGTCGCGTCAGCCGCGCCGAGGTGACGGTCGGCAACCTCGTCAGCGGCGGCCAGGCGGGCCAAGCGACTCTGCTGACTACCGTCGTGTCACTCGATCCGATCTATGCCTACTTCGACGGCGACGAGCAGATTTACCTAAAATACGGCGCGATGGCACGCAGCGGTGAGCGCTCTAGTTCCCGTGACGCCGGGAACCCAATATTCATGGGGCTCGCAAACGAATTGGGATTTCCGCACGAAGGCCGTATGAACTTCGTCGACAACAAACTCGACCCGGCTACAGGCACTATTCGCGCACGGGCTGTGTTTGACAACAAGGATCGATTATTTACGCCAGGACTGTTTGCACGTTTGAAGCTCATCGGTAGCGGCAGTTACAAAGCTTTGCTCATCAATGATCGCGCTGTGGGAACCGACCAGAGTCAAAAATTCGTGCTCGTGCTTGGCAAAGAAAATAAAGTGGACTATCGCCCCATCAAGCTAGGTCCCATGGTTGACGGCTTGCGCGTAGTCAAGGATGGGCTCAAGAGCAGTGAGCAGATCGTCGTCATCGGCCTGCAACGGGTGCGCCCCGGCATGGCTGTCACGCCGCAAACGGTCACGATGGAAAACCCTGTGCCACCGCCCGCCGCCGGCGAGAAGAAAAGCTAATACCGGTTACGTATGAAATTCTCTCATTTCTTCGTAGACCGGCCGATTTTCGCGGCAGTCCTATCCATCGTGATTTTCATCGCCGGTGCCATCGCGCTGGGTCGCTTACCGATCAGCGAGTACCCGGAAGTGGTACCGCCGAATATTAGCGTGCGCGCCGTCTATCCGGGCGCGAATCCCAAGGTCATTGCTGAGACCGTCGCCGCGCCCCTCGAAGAGGCGATCAACGGTGTGGAGAACATGCTTTACATGTCGTCCCAAGCCACCACCGATGGCGTGATGACTTTGAACATCACCTTCAAGCTCGGCGCCGATGTGGATAAGGCCCAGGTGCAGGTGCAAAACCGCGTGTCGCAGGCGTCTCCACGTCTGCCCGAGGATGTGCGGCGCTTGGGTGTCACGACGACGAAAAGCTCGCCGGACTTAACCATGGTGGTGCATTTGTTGTCGCCCGATGAGCGCTATGACATGGTGTATCTGCGCAACTACGCCGCGCTGAACGTTAAGGATCGTCTCGCGCGTCTTCCGGGGGTGGGCCAAGTGGCGCTATTCGGCGCGGGCGATTACTCCATGCGGGTGTGGCTCAACCCGCAAAAGATTTCGGCGCGAGGTTTGACCGCGAGCGACGTGGTGCGCGCGATACGCGAGCAGAATCTACAAGTAGCCGCAGGCACGGTTGGCGGCTCGCCCGCTGCAAAGGATGTGGACTTTCAGTTGACTGTCAACGCATCGGGCCGGCTTGTGACCGAGGAACAGTTCGGCGACATCATCGTCAAGACCGGGGCCGATGGCGCAATTACCCGACTCAAGGACATCGCGCGGCTCGAGCTTGGCGCGAACGACTACGCGTTGCGCAGTCTACTCAACAACAAGCAGGCCGTGGCGGTGGTGATATTTCAGGCACCGGGATCAAACGCCATCGCGCTATCGGACGCCGTGCGCAAAGCCATGGCCGAAATGAAGCCTGAGTTTCCGCAAGGGGTGGACTACGGCATCGTTTACGATCCCACCGTGTTCGTGCGGGATTCAATCAAAGCAGTGGTGGTGACCCTTCTGGAAGCCATCAGCCTGGTGGTATTGGTGGTGATCTTGTTCCTTCAGACCTGGCGCGCATCGCTGATTCCTTTGCTTGCCGTGCCGGTGTCGGTCATCGGCACCTTTGGGCTGATGCTGATGTTTGGTTTTTCCATCAACGCGCTGTCGTTGTTTGGCTTGGTGCTGGCCATCGGCATTGTGGTGGATGACGCGATCGTCGTGGTAGAAAACGTCGAGCGCAATATTGAAGCGGGGCTGACCCCTAGGGCAGCGGCCCATCAAGCGATGAAAGAGGTCAGCGGGCCCATCATCGCCATCGGCCTGGTGTTGTCCGCGGTGTTCATTCCGCTTGCATTTATCAGCGGATTGACCGGCCAGTTTTATCGCCAATTCGCGCTCACCATTGCGATATCAACGGTGATTTCAGCGTTTAATTCCCTGACGTTAAGCCCTGCCCTGTGCGCCATTTTACTTAAGCCCCACGGCGCAAAAAAGGATTGGTTTACGAAGCTGCTGGATCTAGCGCTAGGTTGGATCTTCCGTCCCTTCAATCGATTCTTCAAGAGCGCGTCAACCGCCTACTCGGGCGGTGTAGCTCGGGTCTTGAATATGAAGACCGTAGCAATGATTGTGTATCTGCTACTCATCGTGGCGACAGCATTTTTGTTTCGGCTCGTGCCCACTGGCTACGTGCCGGCCCAAGACAAAAATTATCTAATCGGCATCGCCCAATTGCCTGACGCCTCGTCGTTGGATCGTACCGAAGCGGTGATCCGCCGCATGTCTAAGATTTCCATGGAACAACCAGGGGTTGCCCACTCGGTCGCATTCCCCGGTTTGTCGATCGCCGGATTTTCCAACGCGCCCAATTCGGGAATCGTCTTTTTTACCCTGAAAGATTTCGCCGACCGCAAAGGTCCCGGCATGACCGGCGTTGAAATTGCAGGCGCGCTGAATCAAAAGCTGTCGGTGATTCAGGATGCGTTTGTGTTCGTGCTGCAACCCCCGCCCATACTGGGGCTCGGCACCAGTGGCGGCTTCAAGATGATGATCGAAGATCGCGGCGATCTCGGTTTTGACGAGATGTATAAAGTCACGCAAGAATTGATGAACAAGGCGCGCGGGTCCGGCGCCATTAATCCCTATGCAACGTTCTCGAGCTTTCAAATCAACGTGCCGCAACTGTTTGCGGACATTGATCGTACCAAGGCTAAGCAACTCGGCGTATCGGTCGCAGACGTGTTTGAAACCATGCAGATTTATCTCGGCTCACTGTATGTGAACGACTTCAACCGCTTTGGCCGCACTTACCAAGTCATCGCCCAGGCGGATGCGCCCTACCGCGGCCACGCTGAAGACATCATGCAGCTCAAAACACGCAACGCCGCTGGCGAGATGGTGCCGCTCGGTTCTATACTAAAGGTTGAGCCCAGCTTTGGCCCTGACCGCGCTATGCGTTACAACGCCTATCCTGCCGCGGACATCAACGGCGGGGCACTGCCCGGTGTGAGTTCGGGTCAAGCGCAAGCAATTATGGAAAAGCTGGCTAAAGAGACGCTGCCCAACGGCATCACTTACGAATGGACCGAACTCACCTACCAGCAAATTCTCGCCGGCAACACGGCGGCGTTTGTTTTTCCGCTATGCGTACTGCTTGCATTCCTGGTGCTGGCCGCGCTTTACGAAAGCTGGACGCTACCCTTGGCGGTAGTGTTGATTGTGCCCATGGGCCTGCTGTCGGCCATCGCTGGAGTGTGGATTTTCGGCCACTTTGGCCGCGGTGGTGACAACAACATCTTCACCCAGATCGGCTTCATCGTACTGGTCGGGTTGGCGTGTAAGAACGCCATCCTGATCGTCGAATTCGCGCGCGAGTTGGAACATCAGGGTAAGTCCATCTTCGAAGCCGCCGTCACCGCCACCCACCTGCGATTGCGTCCAATTTTGATGACCTCGCTGGCATTCATCATGGGCGTGGTTCCGTTGGTTACTTCCGTCGGCGCAGGTGCCGAGATGCGTCAAGCCATGGGCATTGCCGTGTTCGCGGGAATGATAGGCGTGACGTTCTTTGGGTTGTTCCTGACGCCGGTCTTCTACGTCTTGCTGCGAACCTTGGCGAACAAAATGCGCAGGCACCCCGAAGCCGGCATTGGGTCGGGCGCGCCATTAGCTCACCCTAGCGCGCCCGAAGAGAGTCGCAGTTAGTTGGCCTTAGAGTAAGTACCAGAGCGGCCCTGGCCTTAGGCCACCCCGTCAGGGCATGCATCGCCACGAGGCAAGCGGGATGCGGCTCGTGGCGGCGGTTGTTTTCATGTTTTATCCCGAATCCTAGGGGTGCTGCGCGTTACTCCGTTAGCACACACCTCGCTTGCTTCCCCATATCGTGACTCGCTTGACCCTAAAAACGGCAGTTGACGACCAGCGATCGGCTCGAAAGCCCTGTGGATAGCCATTCTTTCGGGTTTCGCCCGGTCACCAATTAGGTGAATTTTAAGAAAGTGAGTGAAATCAGCCAAAAGCCGCGCCAGTGCTGGCTTTAGAAGGTTTTTCGCCAATCGCGGAGCAGTTGACAGAAATAGCTAGAAATCCGCGCCAATACTAAGTTTCAGCCATTTTTTACTCAAATCTCAACTGCAGTTTTTAGGTTGACAGGTTCCCATGTTTGTCATAACATACAAGCATTAAGTTTGGTGAAGGAGCGAGGCGTGGCCATTCATACGTTTTCCAGTAGGGACTTTACACGCGACGTGTCGGCCGCGAAGCGGGCGGCTGACGATGGACCGGTATTCATTACCGATCGTGGGCGACCCGCCTTCGCGCTGCTCAAGATCGAAGACTATTACCGTATCATCGGAAAAGACGAAACTACGCTGCTCGATGTCATGGATGCTATCCCTGGCGGCGAGAGAATTGAGTTCGAACCACCGCGCTTGAATATCCAGCTTCACACTGCCGAGCTGGACTAAAGTACGCCTGCGATGTTCATTTTGGACACGAACGTGATTTCCGAGTTGCGGCAGGGTAAACCTAACCAGTCGCCGGAAGTGCGCGCCTGGGCTGCTGCGCAACCTGCCGGACAGCTTTTACTATCAGCGATCAGTATTCTTGAACTGGAGAAAGGCGTTCTTGCCCTGGAGCATCGCATACCACCACAGGGTAGTGCGCTGCGCACCTGGTTCATCGGTGTCCGTGCGGCATTCGCCGGACGCATCCTGCCTTTTACCGAGGACACTGCGACGGTATGTGCGTCATTGCATGTTCCAAATACGCGTTCAGAACGTGACGCGATGATTGCGGCTACGGCTATCGAGCACAGTTTTGCCGTGGTTACGCGCAACGTACAGGATTTTACTAACATGGGTATTCAGATACTTAACCCTTGGCTTGTGTGAACAAGATGGCTGGAGAGCCCGTGGAACGGTAAAAGCACCTAAGCGTCCTTCTTCTCCGAGTTTTCTTTGTGAACGGCCATTTATCAGCCGTTCGATCCACGCCAAAAGAATAACTAACGGACGTTCACGAATTGAAGCAAGAAAATAGCGTGGTGGCTATGGTTTTAGCCGATGCGACATGCCGACCGCTGTTAGTTGGGCAGTGTCGCCTACGCTACGCGTGCTACAGTTTGCCCACACTACGCTTGCTGAAACCGGCCTAGTGTCCAGCGCGCCGCTAGCGCACCCCAGCGCTCCAAGGACAGCCATAGTTAATTGGCCGTAGAGCCAATCTCACAAAAGAGGACAAGTACCAGAGCGGCTCTAGCCCTATGCCACCCCGTCAGGGCAGGCATCGCCACGAGGCGCACTGGATGCGGGTCGTGGCGAGGGTCGCAACGTGATACGTTACTTCCAAGACCTTCGCGCACTCAGAGCGGCCCGGAATCGACGGCCGCGTCATGGGCCCAGGACTGTGCAATGCTCCCTATCGGCTTTGATTATTTTGAGTCGTGGTCCGAATGCCTCTCCCAGGCCATGCGGGTATGAAACGTAAATAACGACCCAAAGCCGAAGTTCACGACCGTCCGCTATTGAGCAGCCAAAATTTAAAATAGGTTGGGAATAGTACCTGGACAACAAAAACGGGTATCGGATTCCGGCCAATTGACCTTAGTCATAACCCCTGGGATTCTTGAGCGCTGCGTCGATTACGTCCGGTAGATTTAAAAGTTTTGCCACAACCGTCGTGCCATATCTGGCGGCATGCTTCTCGATATGTGGTGCCATGAAGGAATCAGCGCGAAATATGTCAACGTATGGCGCGTAAATTGCATGAAGTGCATCGGGGAAATCGCTAAGCTTTGGCTGTCTTGGTGTGCGTGTCGTCGTTGTCCACCAAGCTGTATGCAAGGTGCGAATGCCAACAGATAGTCCTGGGCAGTACTTGTCGATCACCTCAATTGCTAGTTGAGTAGAACTTCCGTTAGAGAACTCGCCTGACATGCGTCTTGCAATACGTAAAAGCATTTCATCCTGCCAGGTACACCATTTTGTGGAGGACAACACTGTTATGGCCCGGTCTTCGCCAAGCGCAGAATCAATTGCTCGTAGTGTGGCAGCATGATTCGCCAATTCCGTTAGGGTAGCCATCATCGTCGCGGCTGGAGTTCTTATCCATTCAATGAAAGGGCTTAGTTCCGCGTGATGTTTCGCGAACCAACTGAAGGCTTTGCATGAATGCGGCTAAGGCCTGTTCAGATGTGGCGTCCCCGACTACATATTTGGCCAGGATGCGCGCGTCCTGGCGGCGCATAGGATAGCTCGCTAAAATCTCGTCAAGCGATCCAGTCCGGGCATTCTTAAGCATTGTGGCCTTCAGCTCGGCACGAGGCTTGCTATTTCTTAGTGCCTTTCGTTCAGCCTTTCGGCGATCTGCGCGATTGAGTCCTGATTCTTGTATGGCCTCTTCGATCATTCCTGGAATCTGCTGTTGGCGATCTGGCAAGATATCATCTATTCCAGAAGGAAACCAATCACCCTTTTCGGAGTAAACCGCTGGCGGTTGATTTGTTAGCCTCAGCGCATGTCCAAGCTCGCCCTCAAATAGGCGATCCTGCGAGATTAAAGCATGTCCGCCGCAAAAGTCTACCATGAGGTCTGTGCGTTGCTGCGCCGATTCAGCGTATTTGGCGTCAACTGGCGCCATTTCGCTCAGGTGGGTACCGGAGAAATAGCAACGTATCTTGCCGTCTGCGAGCCAACCGCGAAGATTGTGCGCAATAGCCTTGCTTTCGGTTGTTTTCTTCCGTGGGTTGGATAGGACCGAATAGTCGCTACTATCTAAATACACCCTTAGTGGCGACATATTTCTCTATTGGTGTGATGCCTAATGCGACCGTAGGAAAGGTACCCGCTGAGATGCAAGAAGTGAATTTGGCCCACGTCTATTATTCCCGCGCCTCAGAGAGTCGTAAGGTAAATCTGCAAATCGACGTAGATGCGAACGTCTTGCTGAGTCAATTCGAGCTTCTGTGCGCGCGAAAAGATATATTGACCAGACCGGCCGGCTTTTAGTATTGAAATTCGCAGAACAGGTGAATGCGCAATGATGGATTGAATCAAAGTGGGCTCGCCAAGATTATCTGTCGGCATATGATAATGATAATACGCATCGAATGACCGCCTCACGTAAAATTAAGCCGAGGTTCT
>JBDSJK010000064.1:0-3100 GCA_039917535.1 Burkholderiales bacterium | reverse complement strand
AGCGATGTCGCGCCGCCAATCGTAATTGTAGTACCGACCACATCCACGGTGTTGGTCGCAGTAACACCGTCCGCAGTGGCTCGGATGGTGATGGTGCGGTTTGCCTTATTGGTACCGAGATTCAACTTAGAGATAAAAAGACCGTTTGCGTCGGTTTCATCAGGGAGCGAGTTGGTCAGGAAGGCCTTACCGGTCAATGCCGGATCGACGACGGCCAACACCACCGCCTTCCCCGTCAGTGCGCGGCCGTTATTGTTTAGAGCAACCACTGTAATTTGTACGGTTTCGCTTCCCGAAGATGGCATAGTTTGGCTCGCGACAAGCAGTTGTATGCTGCTCGCGGCGCTGGTTGCGCCAGGATCGGTACCTGGGATGCCTGTCGAGGGCGGGGTTGTTTCCGGCGCCTTCGCCCCACCCCCGCCGCAGGCAATCATGCTTGCCAGTAGCGATACCGATAGTAGGATTTTAAAGAATGAACAAATGCGGTTCGGCGGGCGGTTAAACAAGGCAACTCTCCTAAAAATTACTTTAAGTAAATGTTATAAATTAGTAACGCAGCGCTCGGCAAAACGAATTAAAACCTAAAATTTCTGTAATTGCAATAGATAGTTGTGAAACGTTGTTAATTTTATTTAACAACTGATTGATTGACGAATTGTTCTTTAAATCTATCCGCATCGTTAGCTGTAGACCACGCAGCGTCGCAACGTTCTTGGTATTGATCTGACTGAAATTTATTGCGACGCACCCTGCTTGACGTTAAACTTAAAATCTTTCGCTCAAATTTTGCAAAACGTGGCGCATTTGCGCCGATAAATCATATTAATTGATTGATTTAATGCATAAATTTTGTAAGAGGTAAGATGTGAACTACCCAATTCGGCCTGCTCGACAAGGTCTCTACGACCCAAAAAACGAACATGACGCCTGTGGCGTCGGTTTTGTCGCCAATATTAATGGTGCCAAAAGTCATCTCATCGTTGAGCAAGGCCTGCAGATTCTAAAGAACTTAACCCATCGCGGTGCGACGGGTGCCGACGCGCTCATGGGCGATGGTTCGGGGATATTGCTGCAAATGCCTGACGGATTGCTGCGGGCGGAAATGGGTCGTGCGGACGTCACGCTGCCTGCGACGGGATTCTATGGCGTTGCGATGTTGTTCCTGCCAAGCGACCAGCACAGCCGTACGATATGTGAGCAAACACTCACGGATTTAGTTAATGAGGAAGGCCAAACGGTCATTGGCTGGCGTGATGTGCCCTGTGACAATTCCGGCTTGGGCGCGGGCGTGAAAGCCTGTGAACCTGTGGTTCGGCAATTATTTATTGGCCGCAGCAGCATCATTAAAGATCAGGACGCTTTTGAGCGCAAGCTGTTCGTGCTCCACAAGCGCATGCAGCACCGGGTGCGTGGACTCGACCTTGCGGACGGCAAAATGTTTTACGTGGCTTCCTGCTCATCGCGGACCATAGTTTACAAAGGCATGTTGCTGGCTCGCCAGGTCGGCGAGTATTACCTCGATCTGCAAAATCCGGCGCTGACATCCGCTCTGGCGCTGATTCACCAGCGTTTTTCCACTAACACGTTCCCCAGTTGGGAGCTTGCGCACCCGTTCCGCATGATCGCCCACAACGGCGAAATCAACACCCTGCGCGGCAACGTGAACTGGATGCTGGCCCGCCACGCGGCAATTCGCTCCACGATATTGGGTGACGATCTCGAGAAAATTTGGCCGCTGATCCCCGAAGATCAGAGCGACTCTGCTTGTTTCGACAATGCACTTGAGCTCTTGGTCATGGGCGGTTACTCCCTCGCCCACGCCATGATGATGTTAATCCCCGAAGCCTGGGCAGGCAATCCGCTCATGGACGAAACCCGGCGCGCGTTTTACGAATATCACGCTGCGCTGCAGGAACCCTGGGACGGCCCCGCCGCCGTGGCTTTCACCGATGGCCGCCAGATCGGCGCCACGCTGGATCGCAACGGGCTGCGCCCCGCGCGCTATCTGGTTACCCACGACGGCATGGTGCTTATGGCGTCGGAAATGGGCGTGCTGGACATCGCCGAAGAACGCATCGCGAAGAAATGGCGTTTGCAGCCCGGCAAGATGCTGATGATCGACTTGGAGCAGGGTCGTATCATCGACGACGCCGAACTCAAGGCGCAACTGGCCGGGGCAAAGCCCTATCGCGAATGGATCGAGAAGTCGCGCTACTGTCTGGGTGATTTGCCCGCAAGCCGCGCCAGTATTGCCTTAGCGGAGCCTTTGCTGGATTTGCAGCAGGCCTTTGGTTATACGCAAGAAGACATCAAATTTATTCTGCAACCCATGGCGACGGCAGGCGAAGAAGCCATTGGTTCCATGGGCAACGACGCCGCTTTACCGGTGTTGTCGGACAAGCTCAAACCGCTCTACAACTACTTCAAGCAACTGTTTGCGCAGGTGACCAATCCGCCGATCGATCCGATCCGCGAAGAAATCGTCATGTCGCTGGTGTCTTTCATTGGCCCCAAGCCCAATCTGCTCGGTGTGGATGAAACCGATCCGCCTTTGCGCCTTGAGGTCAGCCAACCGGTGCTAGACCTCAGCGAGCTAGAAATTCTCAAGCATATCGAGCTACATACCCAAGGCCGTTTTCGCGCCCTGGTGCTGGACATGTGCTACCCCGCAAGCGCCGGGGCTGCGGGCATGGAAGCCGCCTTGGCCGCGCTGGCAAGCCGCGCCGGACAAGCGGTCGGCGAAGGTTTTAACGTGTTGATTCTGTCGGATCGTAATATCAGCGCGCAGCAGATCGCCATTCCCGCGCTGCTCGCTTGCGCGGGTGTACATCATCATTTGGTGCGCGCCGGTTTGCGCACCAGCACGGGCCTGGTTGTCGACACAGGCTCGGCGCGCGAAGTGCACCATTTCGCGCTGTTGGCCGGTTACGGCGCGGAGGCGATTTGTCCCTGGCTTGCGTTTGAAACCATAGACGCCATGGCGGAAGGCAAGAAGGATGGCGCGAAAAAATTCGTCAAAGCCATCGGCAAGGGTTTGTACAAAGTCATGTCCAAGATGGGCATTTCCACCTACCAATCCTACTGTGGTGGGCAGATTTTC
>JBDSJK010000063.1:0-4714 GCA_039917535.1 Burkholderiales bacterium | reverse complement strand
AAAGAGTGTGGGTGAATTTGCATGTTATTTAGATTTTGGGGAGCATGGAAGTGAGGATTTTGAGGCGGAGATACTCTTCATCGTGCAAACCATATGCGCGTCGCTGGAGGACACGTATCTTGTTGTTGAGCCCTCGACGAAGCCGAGTGAGACTTTGTTCTCGGGCCTGCAATGAGCGTCGTACAAGGGTGACGATGCGCGCCTTGGGATCACCCAAGATACCGCGCACTGATTCCAGCGCTCGGAAACCGGCGAATCGGTATGCGTCGAGCAGACGTTTCTGTTTGGGTAAAGTAGCCATCGCAATCATGCCAGTTTCCGCAGCATTGTCAAACTGCGAAAACCCGCACCCAGCAAGGCACTCAGATGATTTCATGATCGCTTTTACCCACACTATTCCGAGAAGACCCAAATAACTTGACACGGGAGATGGTATCTACCAAGGGAATCGACATGAAAGTTCTGATGGAAGAACCCGACTCAGTTTTGCTCACCGCGCTGTTTCGTTGAGAGTCCGGTAGCGAGCTTCCAGTGTACGAGCACATCGAGATCGAACAGACCTATGTGCTGGAAGACAGTGTTGTCGATGATGAAGGCGAAGTGCGCGCGGGCGACTACGTGTGGCGGCCGAAAGGTAATCGCCATCTGGCCCGTTCGCCAAACGGTGCATTGGTTATTTCATTCTTCCTCAAACCGAACAAATTTTTAGTTGGGCACCTAGCCGGGAAAGAGCTTAAGTGATGGCGTTGGACTGAAGCTGGGCCTTTGTGCATGCCCTTAATTTATGTTGACAGAGTAATAAAGCAATCATATTATTTGTTCGTAATACGGATGTATGTTCGCATAACGAACAATATCCTATGCGGAGCATCACTTTACGAACCAAATGTTAAAGGAGGAGACATGCTTAAGAAACAATCCACAGGCAAGACGGCCGATGCCTCACGTCGCAAATTCTTGCGTACGGCGGGTGCAGGCACCGCAGTCGCTGCCACGTTAGGCACCATCACACTTAGCGCGGAAGAAGCGCAAGCTCAGACTTTCGATGCCGAATACGATGTCGTCGTGTGCGGTGGCGGAGGTGCCGGCCTGCCGACAGCGCTATTTTCACGCTGGCTCGGGAACAAGGTGTTGGTATTAGAAAAAGCCGCCACTCTGGGTGGCACCTCGTTTAAAGCGGCCTACTGGTATTGGGTGCCCAACAACGCCGCTATGCAGAAAGCAGGTATTCCCGATTCCAAAGAGCATTTTCTCAAGTATGTTGCACGCTTGAGCCAACCCCAATTTTTCGATCCAAACCATCCTCGCTACGGCCTGTCCGAGTGGGAATTTGCCATGTGTGAAGCCATTTATGACAGCGCTTCTGTGGGCACAGAATTGCTGTCAGAAAAAGGTGCGTTGCCCTATCGCCACGTCGCCCCGGTGCCGGATTATTTTGCAGAAATGGAAACCATCGGCGCAACGGGTCGAGTGCTGTTCCCGAAAGACGGCGCCGCGTCTATGTCCGACGGCGGCCAGGTTGCAACGCGCACACTGACGGCCGCATGCCGACGCGACGGAGTCGTCATCAAGACTAGCCACCGCGTGCAGAAGGTGATCCTGAATGACAAAGGTGCGGTAATCGGGGTCGAAGCCAAAAATGACAGCGGCGTGATGCGCGTGAAAGCGAACAAGGCGGTCATTTTTGCTACGGGCGGTTTTACTCACGATGTTGAGTTGCGCAAGAATTTTCTCTCCATTCCCGCTTACGGCGGCTGCGCTGCAATGACCAATGAAGGCGACTTTGTTCGTATTTCAAGCACCCTCGGTGTGCAACTGCGCAACATGAACTACGCCTGGATGTGTCCTATTTCATTTGAAAAGGCGATCGCGAAGGATCCCTCACTGATCGGCTGTTTCTCCGTGGCGGGTGATTCCATGATCTTTGTCGACAAGCGCGGCAAGCGCGTGGTCAACGAGAAGTTGCACTACAACGAATTGGCGCAAAAGTTTTTCGAGTGGGATGGCGCTAACGCGCAATTTCCAAACCTCATCCTGACTTCGATTTGGGATCAGCGCGCTCAGGACAATTCCGCGAGTCACGAATATGGCCGCTTGATCGTACCGTCCGGCACCGATGATAAGCATGTCATTAAAGGCGCCACGCTGGAAGATCTGGCCGCCAACATTGACGCGCGGTTGCAGAAATACGTCGGTCAAACGGGTGGTATGCGTCTTGACAAAGACTTCATCGCCAATCTCAAGGCGACCATCGCACGCTTTAACGAATTCGCCAAAAATGAAAAAGACCTCGACTTCCATCGTGGCGAGCGTGGTGTCGATTTCCTCTTCAACGGCAATGTCAAAGAGGAGCCGGGACGAAAGAACGTCACCATGTGGCCCCTCAGTGACAAGGGGCCCTACTACGCGGCGTTTGTAACCGGCGGCACGCTCGACACCAAGGGCGGGCCGAAAACAAATCCCGAAGGGCAGGTATTGGATCTTGTGGATAAGCCTATCCCTGGGCTATACGGCGTCGGCAATTGCGTGGCGTCCGCCTCCGGGCGGGCTTATTGGGCTGGCGGCAGCACGCTGGGACCCATCATAGGTTTTGCCTATCGTGCGGCCAATCAGGCGAATAAGGAAGCGGCGAAAGCCTAGTAGTCCCGTACCGGGAGACAAGTTTTTGAACCAAACTTGGTTCCCGGTTAGAGTAAGAAACTCATACTCAGTTATTTGGAGTAAACCATCATGATGTTAAAAGTAATCGGCGACAATGTACTCAAGTGTGCCATCATAACCGCACTGTGTTCAGTCATGCCGTCACGTGCGGCGGATGACCTTATCGCGGCCCGCGAACTAACAGTTCGACAATGCAGCCAATGCCACACGTTTGATAAAGGCGAGAAGCACGGGCAAGGCCCCAACCTATTTGGGTTGCTAGGCCGTGAAGCCGCTGCGGCTCTGGGTTTTGCCTATTCCGAAGGCATTAAAGAAGCGCTGAAAGGAAAAGTGTGGGATACAAAATTGCTCGACGCTTGGCTGACCGACACCATTGCGATTGCGCCCAAAGCGCAAATGATCTATTGGCAGGATGATGCAAATGTTCGCGCGACGTTGATCCGTTTCTTCGAATCGCAACGTTAAGTTCATGCCGCTACAACGCTTCGCCTAACGATAACCAAGGAGGCAATATCATAAGATTTTTCGCGAGCATATTCCTCATTCTGTCATGTGTTGCCAACGGCATCGCGCAGATGGATCAAGCGATATCAGACAAAGCGCTGCTTGAGCCGTGGCGCCTCGAACAAATAATAGTGCGTTCACTTCCTGCGGTACTTGGTGAAATCCACGATTCCAATCAGCTTGCAAAGATACACAGTAATCTCACAATGCTGGCCGACGCGCTTGCAACGTTGCAAGCGCAAATGGAAGACGTTGCGTTGGCCATAGCCGCAAACCCTGCCTTCGCCTATCGCGCGCAAGAGGTCTCCGCTGATCTGTCGTTAAAGATCGCCGAGGTAGGGCAGAAATTTGACTCGCTCTACCGCGAACTTTCGCTGCAGGCTCGAGCGGATGCCGTTGCTGCGCAAGAACCGTTGAATTCCCTGCGCGAAATTTTGTCGCAAAAGATACTATTTGATCGCGACGTTGGCGGCGCTATCGCCTCTGGATCGAAGAATCAAATTCAGACGCTAGCGGGGCGATGGTGGAAGGGCGCTGAAAGTATAGGAGAGCTTAGAGATGCTATTTTGTTGCTGAGCCCAGCGTCGAGAGTTCAGCCTTATAGCAACAGCCAAGATAACCAACGGTGACCGACGAGAAAATGTAACGAGTCATCGGTGCATATCCCAGCTCAATTCGAACACCCAGTTCATTAACAAGTAAACAGCAAGTCTAGATGGAATTGATCACGCATTCCGACACCTTGGACAAACCTCATTCCAGCGATCCGTAAACCCAATTTGCGAAACTGGCAATCTTCGGACCTAATTTACTTGCTCGAAGAGTGGACGTTCCCAAACAGCATTGCTCGATACGCTAACATGATGCGGTAACACTTTTATTCCACCAACCAACAATTTATTAGTACATCCGAAACAACGATTACAATATTAAACGTTCGGCCATAAGCGATGCTCCGACTTTCTTATTCCACCCGCTAATTTGACAACTGCTTAGACATCATGTGCTGACCTGCTGCACCTCAAGTGGCGCGGGTTAAGCTTGAGGCTTGTTCAACCACAGGCGCAGAGCCGCAATTAAGGGGGCAGGTCATGAAAGAGTTTATCAAGTGTGGGGTTGGATGTGCACAAGGAGACAATAGCCGTTGCCCCTTGTGTCAGGATAGTTGTCGCCTCTGAATTGTTTGTTTTTCTTTTCAGAGGGAATCGGAGTGGAACTGAAAGCCCCGTATTCTGCAGGGTTTAAAGAACAAGCATTAAGCAAAGTGTTATCGCGGGGTAGCCGGACGATTCAGTCGGTTGCCGATGAATTGACTATCAATGTGTTTCCATTAAAGAACTGGATGAAACAGATTGCCCAGTTCTGCACGCAATTTTTCTCTCACAGGGTCATCCGCCTCGGCGATGTTGATCCTGATGACGCCGTCAAGATGGCCGGTGAGCACTTTTTCCCCTGGCATATCCGCTAGGAATCGGAACGCTAATCCGTTAGCTGGGTCTTCATTTTTTCCCACGACCGGCAACCCTAAGCTCAATAAGGTATAAAGAAA
>JBDSJK010000062.1:0-3140 GCA_039917535.1 Burkholderiales bacterium | reverse complement strand
CGAGGGGAACTATTCGCGCGAAACGTTCCTCCAAATGGCTAAGGCAGATCGCGCCGCATTGCTAAAATTCCTGAATTCACTGTAGACCCCCCATGACTATCGCTGACCTTCGCAAGGATTACAAACTCGCCTCTCTAAGCGAGCACGACGCGCCGCCCAGCCCCTATACACTATTCGAGCGTTGGTTCAACGAGGCCATCGCAGCCGACTTGCCCGAACCCAACGCGATGACGCTTGCAACGGTTGGCGCGTCAGGTAAGCCTTCGGCGCGCATCATGTTGCTCAAAGCCGTCGATGAGTCTGGATTTAGCTTCTACACTAATTACACCAGCCGCAAAGGCCATGAGTTGGCGACACAGCCCGTGGCGGCATTAGTATTTCACTGGGTCGAGTTGGAGCGACAGGTGAGGATTGAGGGCTTAGTCGAAAAAGTGTCGGCCGAGTTAGCGACGCACTACTTTAACAGCCGGCCACGATTAAGCCGCATCGGTGCTTGGGCATCGCCGCAAAGCCAAGTCATATCGGACCGCGATTTCTTGGAGCGAGAATTTGCCGCAGCGGATAAGCGTTATCCGGAAGACGTTCCGTTGCCGCCTTATTGGGGCGGATATCGAGTCATTCCGGAAATGATCGAATTTTGGCAGGGTAGACGTAGTCGCTTGCATGACCGGCTAGCCTACCAGCGCGCCGAGGGGCGGTGGCGCATCGAACGATTGGCGCCTTAAAACAAAAACGGCCGGAATAACCGGCCGTTTTTTATTGTAAGCGGCGAACCGCTTAGCTTAAATGCGCGCTGACGAGTTTCGTCATCTCAAACATCGAAACTTGCTTCTTGCCGCCAAAAATGACCTTGAGCTTGTCATCCGCATTGATCATCCGCTTGTTGGCGGGGTCTTGCAGATTGTACTTCTTGATGTAAGCCCAGATTTTCTTGGTGACTTCCGTGCGTGGCGCGGGCGCGGTGCCAATCACGGCACCCAAGGCGGGGCTAAGGTTCATCGCCTTCATGAAGGCGGCGTTTGGCGTACGCTTCGCTACGGGCTTCTTTGCAGCTGGGGCTTTCTTGACGGCGGGTTTTTTGGCCGGAGCGGCCTTTTTCACCGCGGGTTTCTTCGCGGCGGGTTTAGCTGCGGGCTTCTTGGCAGCAGGTTTCTTTGCAGCAGGTTTCTTTGCAGCGGGCTTCTTTGCAGTTGCCATTCTTAAATCCTCCTCTAATTAGAGATATTCCCAAAGGACTAACGCGTGAGCGTTGTGTCCATCCCAACTCATTTCAGAGGATGCCGAGTCGCCACGCGCTTGTCAATGCATAAACGCGCAAAAATTCGCGTCTGCTATGCGTGTGCGCGGAATGCAACACAGTTTTTCGCCGAAAAGTGATTTTCCCCTCTGTTACGTGGCCGCCTTTGCCTCGGGATTACGCAACCGGATATGCAGTTCCCGCAACTGCTTTTCGTCCACTGCGCTGGGCGCATGGGTCAGCAAGCACTGCGCGCGCTGGGTTTTGGGGAAGGCAATCACGTCGCGAATGGATTCGGAGCCGGTCATTAGCGTGACGACGCGATCCAGACCAAAGGCAATGCCGCCGTGGGGCGGCGCGCCATATTGCAGCGCTTCCAGCAAAAAGCCGAACTTCAACTTGGCTTCCTCCGCACCAATATTGAGCGCGCGGAATACTTTGCTTTGCACCTCTTCGCGATGGATACGCACGGAGCCGCCACCGATTTCCCAGCCGTTGAGCACCATGTCGTAGGCTTTGGACAAGCATTTGCCTGGATCGGTGGCGAGAAATTCTTCGTGGCCGTCCTTAAGCGCGGTGAAGGGATGGTGCAGCGCGACCCAGCGTTTGTCTTCCTCGTCGTATTCAAACATGGGGAAATCCAAGACCCAGAGCGGTCGCCAGGTTTTTTCTGCATAGCCTTTTTCGTGGCCGATTTTGACCCGCAATGCGCCGAGTGCGTCGTTGACGACCTTGGCTTTGTCGGCGCCGAAGAGAATAATGTCGCCGTTTTGTGCGCCGCTGAGCTCGACCACCGCTTTAAGCGCCTCGGGCGAGAGATTTTTGACGATGGGCGATTGCAGGCCTTTTTCGTTGAGTTGGCTGACGTCGTTGATTTTGATGTAAGCCAGGCCTTTTGCGCCGTAGATCTTGACGAACTCGGTATAGCCGTCGATCTCGCCGCGGGACAACTCGCCGCCCTTGGGAATCAACAGCCCTGCGACTCTGCCGCCCGTCATGTTCGCCGCGTTGCTGAACACTTTGAAATCGACGGCTTTCATCACGTCAGTCAATTCGGTGAATTTGAACGGCACGCGCAAATCGGGCTTGTCGGAGCCATACAGCAACATCGCGTCGGCAAAGCTAATGCGCGGGAAAGGCTCAACCAAGTCCATGTTGACCGTGTCTTTAAACACCTTGCGCATCATCGTTTCCATCAGAGCGGTGATTTCATCCTCGCCCAAAAATGACGTTTCGATATCGATCTGGGTGAATTCCGGCTGGCGATCGGCGCGCAAATCTTCATCGCGGAAACACTTGGTGATCTGATAATAACGATCAAAGCCCGAGATCATCAGCAACTGTTTAAATAACTGCGGCGACTGGGGCAGCGCGAAGAATTCACCCGCATTCACCCGGCTGGGAACCAAATAATCGCGCGCACCTTCGGGCGTCGATTTAGTCAACATCGGCGTTTCGATGTCGATGAAGCCCTCGCTGTCCAAATAGTTGCGCACCGTCATGGCAACCTTGTAGCGCAAGCGCAGGTTTTTCTGCATCTGATCGCGGCGCAAATCCAAGAAACGGTGGGTCAACCGAGTGGTTTCGTTCAGATTTTCATCGTCAAGCTGGAACGGCGGCGTGAGCGACGGGTTGAGGATTTCCAATTCTTTGGCCAGCACTTCAATTTCGCCACTAACCAAATTGGCGTTTGTCGTGCCCGCGGGACGCTTGCGCACGCGACCGACGATCTTAAGCACAAATTCATTGCGCACGGTTTCAGCAACGGAAAAAGCGTCGGGCGTATCCGGGTCGATAACCACTTGCACCAACCCTTCGCGGTCGCGCAGGTCGATAAAGATCACGCCGCCATGGTCGCGCCGGCGATGGGCCCAGCCCATCAACGTGACGGTCTGCCCGAGCA
>JBDSJK010000061.1:0-12697 GCA_039917535.1 Burkholderiales bacterium | reverse complement strand
AGGCGGAATAAATGCCGAAGGTGACGATGGTCAAGGCAACGTTGACGATCCAAATGCTGAAATATTCCGAACCCTTGCCGCTGAATTCAAACGGCAGCGTTTGCGGCTGGGCTGACGGCTGGAACGCATTGTCTGCCACGTTTTGCTCCCTGAGTTATGGTTGATCTTTACAGCTATGGTCGACGTTTCATACCTACTTATCACTCTATCACGCCCACCCACAACGTGGCGCTATCAGGGTGACGCTGCTAGTGGATCTGATTGGGCAGCCAAGTAGTAATCGGCGGAAACACGATAGCCAGCGCAAGCACAATAAGCGCCCACGCCAGGAACGGCAGGCTCTGCCACATCACCGGCCCGATGGGAATTCTCCCGACACTGGAAACGACGAACAAGAGTAACCCAATCGGCGGATGCATGAGACCGATCATTAAGTTCAACACGATCACCGCGCCGAACTGTATCGGGTCGATACCAAGTTGATGGCCGAGCGGAATTAAGGTGGGCAAGAAGATGATCATCGCCGGCAGCGGCTCGATAATGCAGCCGATCAGCAGCAAAAACAAATTGATCACGACCAGTACGACAACTGGGTTGGTTGAATATTGTTGGATCATGTCTGAGATGCGGAGATTGATCTGGCTCTCCGCCACGAGCCAAGAAAATGGACCCGCTGCCGCGAGCAGAAACAAGATCACCGCCGCGGAGCGTCCCGTTTGAAACAATAATTTTGGCAACTCGTTGAGCTTGATGCCGCGATAAATGAACAGGCTCACGGCCAATGCATAAAGCGCCGCGACGGCGGCAGCCTCCGTGTCGGTCACCAGTCCAAAACGGATACCGAGCAGAATAATGACCGGCATCATCAATGCCCAGCCCGCGCGGCGCGTGGCGTGGATTTTTTCTCGGCTGGTGGCCGCCTGGCGGCTGGGGAAATTACGCGCGTTCGCAACCAGTGAGCAGATGACCAAAAACCCCAACGCAAGCAACAGCCCCGGCACAACGCCGGCCATGAACAGTTTCACCACCGATTGGCTGGACAGTTGCGCGTAGACGACCATGGGGATCGACGGCGGAATGATCGGTCCGAGCAGCGCGCCCGCGGCGATCACCGCACCGGCAAAGCCATCGCCATAGCCTTCTTTGCGCATGGCGGGAATCAGCGGCTTGCCAGTCGCCACGGCATCGGCGACCGCGGAGCCGCTCACGCCCGCCATGATGAAATTCGTGACGATGGAAACATGACCCAGGCTACCCTTCCATTGTCCGATCAGCGACATGGCCCAATCGATCAAGCGCAGTGTCAGTCCGCCGCGATTCATCAACTCGCCCGCCAAGATGAACAGCGGTATTTGCACCAGCGCGTAGGTGTCGACGCCGGCCAACATCGAGATCGGCATCATGGTGAGATCCACCGCGGTATCGGGTTTAAACAGAATGCCGAGCAACGCGGCCAAGATCATGGAAAAGCCCACGTCGAAGCCGATCAGCAACGCGACCATGAAAACGACGAAGAGCAGTGTAAGCATCGGACTAGCTAAACTCGGCTACACGCCGGGATCTGTATCGTGGTGGGAATGAAACGCGAATGTCTCGCCGCGAACCCTCCGCACGATACGCACGGCCAAAAAAATCAGCATCAGCGCGCAACCGACCAACAGCGATGCGGAGGGAACCGCTGCGGGAACATCGGTGCCGAGCAACAGTTGGTCAATACCGATTTGCACCACGGGCCAGGTTTTCACCGCAAGGACCGCAACCAAAATGAATAGGATCACGTCAAAGCAACCCGCCAACACATTTCGCCAAAATGAAGGCAAACGCGAATCGATCATATCGACACGGATCGTGACGCCGGCTCGCACGGCTAGCGCAAAGCCAATAAAGCAAATCCACACCAGCGCGATGCGGGCATATTGATCTGGCGCGGCCATGGGTAAGGTGATGAAATGACGATCGACAAACATCGCGACGACGATGCCCAGCAACAACAACAGCAGCGCGGCGATTAACCACTGCAGCAAGGTCTCGACTGCGTTAATCAATGTGCGGAAGAAGCGCATGGATAGTCAACCGTGGCAAGGCATTGACTGAGAGCCTCTCTGGTATTGGCATGCAGGGATGATGCGTAAAATTTTACTATTCCTGCATCGCACGGATCTTGTCAACCAAGCCCTTCGCCCAGACCCCTTTTTCTTCGTAGGGTTTGTGGACATCTTTCCAAGCTTCGCGGAACGCGGCGCGGTCGGGCACGGTGTAAGTCACACCGGCTTTTTTCAGTTCCTCCAGGCCGTGTTTGTCGAATTCTTCGCCTAGGGCCGTCGCAACTTTCCCGCCTTCATGGGCCGCGCGCACGAACAAATCTTTTTGTTCCTTAGTCAAAGCCTGCCAGCGCTTTTCATTGATGTACCACGCCGCCACGTCGAACACATGATCGGTCGCCGACCAATGTTTTGAGACCTCCTGCCATTTAAAAGTCAATGACAAATCGAAACCATTGTCTTGGCCTTCAACTTGGTTACGGGACAGCGCCATGTAAACTTCATTCAGCCCGAGCGGCACGGCCTTTACACCGAGTTGCTCAAACATCGCACGGAACATGTCGATGGGGGGGATGCGCAACCGCATACCTTTCAAATCTGCGGGCGTCTTGATCGGGCCTTTGGTCGTAAGCAGTGCGCGCGGGCTGCGCGCACCGGCCACGGCAAAAATGCGCAGGTTCGATTGCTTCGCCAATCCTTCATACATTTCCTGAAAGATTGGGCCGTTCAATATTTCCGTTGCCTTCTCTTTATTCTTGTACAAATAGGGCACGTAGGAAATATTCAGCGGCGCGCCACCTTTGACTTGTCCTGCGTTGGCCACGCCGAGGTAGGCCATATCCACGGTGCCCAGTTGCATGCCAGAAATGAGCTGCAGGATATCGCCAATCTGGCTGTCGGTATAAATCTGTACCTTGATCTTGCCCTGGCTCTCCTTTTCGACCACTTCGGCAAACTTCAACATGCCTTTGTGCAAGTTGCTGTTGCTGATGAACGGCGTGCCCATGCGCAAGGTGAGTTCTGCGCCCTGCGTCAGCGCCACGCCCAGCGCGATGGCAATACCCAAAAACAGTCGTGTCAGTTTCATTATCTTTCCTCCTCAATGATTTGTCCATTACGCTAAGTGCCGGAAGTCGCCGTATAGTACAGTAAAGTCTGAATCTGAGAGAATAGTGCCGACAATCGACGTAAGCAGAAAAAATATCCCGCGACCAAGGGACGTAGTGTGGATGTCGCCGTTATTTCGAGGAACGTTTTTGAGACGAAACAATCTATTTGTTTACCTGCGGAGATTAACCATGTTGAATTCCAGCAAAGCCCTGCTTCTTGTTGCTCTCATGATGGTAGTCGGTAGACTTGCCTATGGAGCCGATACGCCCGCAGCGGAAAAACTTGCCAAGGCGACTTTCGCCGGTGGCTGTTTTTGGTGCATGGAGCCGCCGTTCGATAAGCTTGCGGGTGTTGTTTCCACGACCTCGGGTTATACCGGCGGCACTAAGCTCAATCCCACTTATCGCGAAGTGTCCGACGGCGGCACCGGCCACGCGGAAGCCGTGCAAATCGTCTACGATCCCAGCAAAATTACCTATAAAAAATTGTTAGAAGTGTTTTGGCGCAACATCGATCCGACCGTGAAAGACCAACAGTTTTGCGACCATGGTTCGCAATATCGCACCGCCATCTTCTACGAGGGCGATGACCAGAAAAAACGGGCCGAGGCCGCCAAGGCGGCATTGATGAAATCCAAGCCGTTCAAGGCAGATATCGTTACGGAAATTACCGCCGCGTCAACCTTTTATGCCGCGGAAGACTACCATCAGGATTACTACATCAAGAATCCGGTGAAGTACAAATTTTACCGGTTCAATTGTGGGCGGGATGCGCGGCTGAGAGAGCTGTGGGGCGAAGCGCCCCATTAACAGCTGTTGAAAAACTACAGTTAATCGCGCCGCCAGTTCATGCACAAAAGTAAGATGACAAAATGGATAGTATGGAGCGCGGTCCTCACCGTAATGGCGGCGCTGTTGGTGGTCTCCGCGTGCGCGACCAAGAATCCCTATTTCAACGCTTCGCACAGCCATCACACCGCCGAGGGTTTTCGCAATGTTCACGGCGGCCCGCACCCTGGCGGGTTCTGGAAATGGAAATGGGCCCAGTGGCGCGAAGGTTTGCCGAAAAAACCGCAGCAAGGCTATCGGTTTGCGCTGCTGCACCCCGATGTTGATTTCCTGAAATCCAACCGCAGCGAAACCACACTCACATGGATCGGTCACGCCACGTTGTTGTTGCAGATGGGCGGCGTGAATATTCTGACGGATCCGCATTTTTCAGATCGTGCCTCGCCGGTGGATTTCGCCGGACCAAAACGGGTCGTGCCGCCCGCGCTGACCATCGAGGAATTGCCCGACATTGATATCGTGGTCATCTCGCATAATCACTACGATCACCTCGATGCGGCGAGCGTCATGAAACTCAATAAGAAAGCCAGCGGCAAAACGCTGTTCCTCGTGCCGCTTGGCATGAAGCACTGGTTCACGGCGCGGAAAATTGACCACGTTGTCGAGATGGATTGGTGGGACGAACGCAACGAATGGGGCCTACGAATTGCGTTTACCCCCATGCAACATTGGAGCAAACGCACCTTATGGGACACTAATCAAGCCCTGTGGGGCGGGTGGATGTTCATGCGCGACGATTACAAATTTTTGTTCTTAGCCGACACCGGCTATTCGAAAGATTTTGCGGACATCTATCAGCGCTACGGCGCGGTCGATTTTGCGGCCATTCCGGTGGGCCATTACGAACCACGCTGGTTCATGAAGCCGCAACACGCCAATCCGGAAGACTCGGTGCACATCATGCAAGACCTGCATGCGCGAAAGGCGCTTGGCATCCATTGGGGCACCTTCGATGATCTGACCGACGAATCGCTCTATGATCCGCCTCAGGCACTTACCATCGCCCGCGATGAGGCTCAGATTACCAGCGAACAATTTTTCCTGATGAGCCATGGCGAAATGCGCATTCTCAGTACGCAGAAAACGGCTCACAATTAGGCTGCGCCAAAGGCGCTTATATAGCTTGCTTCGCACGGTATGATGCTTGAAGAAGCGCGCCAATACTGGCTCTTAGTTCGATTACTCTTCCCGTTTGTAAGCTTCCAAGCAACGCGCAGTAGTTTGCATCAACCTACTAACGCTGCGCTTTGGTGCGCACTCTAGGATGTATTCCCGCCCGCAAAGCGCCCACCGCTTCCTCTACGCTTTTCACACTGACTTCTTTGGGGCAGAAAAAATCATTCATCAAGATTCGCTGCGGAGTCACGGCGCCTGATCCGGTTACGCTGCTCCACTTCTGCACCCGCGCTGCGACCCAAGAGCCGTCGGGACGGCCGAGGGCATAAAGCTTTCTTTCCCGGGTCGCGCATCGTATGCCTTCGTGGCTGACGTTTTGTACGCCTGCGCTGGAGCGAATCACCAGGGTGTAACGCACCACGTCGTCTTTGCCGAGGGCTATGGATTTGCTGTCGATAAAGAAGCGGTTACTGTTCGCAGCACTCACGTCGAAAGCGATCAGGTCTTCGTCCTTAAAAAATTCCGGCGGTGTGACGGCTTCTTCCGCCCGTTCCTTACTGTCCTCTTCTCGCTCGGGCATCACGATGGGGCGTGGATTAATCGGGCGTTGTGCCTGCCCGGCTAGCGGCAACAGGGCGAAACAACTAAGCAATACAATTTTAGGAAATCGCAATGGGGCCTTATTCGGTTAACGCGCGTACATGTAGTCGCGGGTGAGTGGATAGGCAGGCTTACCGTCTGCGTCGGGCTTACTGGCAAGCACCTGATAAATGGCGTCCCAATTGCGCTCGAATGCGACGGCAAAGCCACCCATGTAAGTGCGCCAGATACGGAATTTCTTTTCGCCGACCAACTCTCGGGCCTTATCCGCATTGGTTTCCAAGCCATCGACCCAATGCCATAGGGTTTTTGCGTAATGCGGTCGCAGATTCTCCACGTCGGAACATTCCAAACCTTCTCGCGCCATCGCTTCAAGCGCTGTGGAAATATGGGTCAACTCGCCATCGGGGAAAACGTATTTGTGGATGAACTCGCGATTCGCTTCGTCCATGGTTTCGTCGTCAAAACTGACGGAGGTGATGCCGTGATTCATCACCAGGCCACCGGGTTTGAGTAGTGAATAAATCTTACGAAAGTAAACGGGTAAGTTACGCAGACCCACATGTTCAAACATGCCGACGCTGGCAATCTTGTCAAACGGCTCTGCATCCGGCAGATCGCGATAATCCATCAAACGAACTTCTACTTTCCCGGCGAGTCCATGTGTGCGGACATAGTCATTCACATAGTCATATTGATTTTGACTAATGGTGATGCCGACGGCCGAGACGCCGTAATTTTCCGCAGCCCAAAAAATCAAACCACCCCAACCGCAGCCAATGTCGAGAAAACGCTCACCGGGTTTCAGCGCAAGCTTGCGGCAAATGTGATCGAGCTTTTGTTCCTGAGCGAGTTCAAGACTATCGTCGGCGTTCTTGAAATACGCGCAAGAATATACGCGGCGGCGATCCAGCCATAACGCATAAAACTCGTTCGAGACATCGTAGTGAGACGAAACGGCCTTGCGATCCGAAAACCGGTTGTGACGCCAAAATTTCAAGCGATTGAAGTTGGGAAGTTTCCGCGGCGCATCGGGCAGGCTGATGAATGGCCCCATCAGATCAATGACATCGCGAATGCGGCCCTGAAAATCAACGCGACCTTCGACGTAATTCTCGGCCAACTGGCCAAGGCTGGGATTGGCCAGTAACATCAGAGTTGACGGCGTACTGAACTTGAGCGTCGCGATGGCCGGCGTGATTCCTGCGACGATTTTTTCATTCCAAAAATCCACGGCCAGCGGTAAGCGCAAATCCCTTAATTTCTGCTCGACCGTATTCATAATGCTATTGGTCAACATAGCTTTAATTCCCCCGAAGCGTTTACCTATTCTATCCAATGCGCGGGCTGGGGAAAAGTAAAATCCAGCAGACACTGCCACCGCGAAACCCTTGTCCAGAGCGGATCTCCAGGGCATATGGTCTGTGAGGCAAGCACCACGCGGTTGCTGGCGCGGCTAAGAAAGCTAAATATAGTTACATGAAATCTGCGACTAGCGCCTGACGGGTGATGGGATTAATCTCGTCCACACTGATCCGATAAGCGCCGTGCTCGGACCCCATAGCTAGGTCCGCGCCAGTCTTTAGCGCTTTGATCATAGCAGCGCTGAATTCAAAGCGCACAAAATGCACCGACGAGGTTTTCTGTTCATTCTCGCGCTCTAGATCTTCATCCGCAATGGCAAACACACGCGGCTGTCCTGTGACCTGAACCCAGATCTTGTCTTCAATCCCTTTGAGCTGGGCTAACATCGTTGCGCGCTTGATGGGATCTTCGTACTCGATCAACATCGTCGCCTTGAGATTGTGGCCATCGGGGACCAATGGATTATAGGCGTGCAACTCATCTTCAATGCCCGCTTCTTCAAAAATCCGCTCGATGCGCAGCATCTCCTGCACTTGATAACGTATGGTCAGCTCATCTTCAAACAACAGCGTGACGTGATCGCCGATGTGTACCGTGCGGCGCTTTTTGTGCTCGATGACTTTAGCGCGAAAACCCTTGCGGGATTTCGCATAGGCTTCAAGGGTCAACAACGAGTCGCGCTTAATGTGAGGCATGGTTTTCATAGTCCGTAAGCAATGCGAAGCAAGCTAATTGGATGTTCCAGTTGGGCGTGGGTTCCGCCGTTTTCCGCGATCCCTTGCTGAATGTGGTGACCGGCCAATTGGCAATCGGAACTGATGTAATCAGGCTGGGTCTGCGCCATGGCTTTGAACACGGGCTTACCGATCTTCATCGCTTGCTTGTGGAATTGTTTTTTCATTCCCCACGTGCCGGCGTGGCCGGAACAACGCTCGACGGTATTCACTTGGGTATTGGGCAACAGCTTAAGCATTTCCTCCGTCTTGCGGCCGATGTTTTGCACCCGGCCGTGGCACGGAACGTGATACGAAACCTTGCCCAGCGGCTGCTTAAAATCCTTGTTGAGCAAACCGTCTTTGTTGCGCGCAACGAGATACTCAAACGGATCAAACATCGCTTCTTTGACCGATTGCACGTCCTGATCGCTGGGAAACATTAGCGCTAATTCCTGCTTGAACATCAGCGTACATGACGGAATCGCGCTCAAAATCGCGTAGCCTTCACGCGCCAGCTTCACGAGCGGCGGAATGTTTTTTTCTTTCAGTTGCGCAACGGAATCCAGATCGCCGAGTTCTAGCTTGGGCATGCCGCAACAGGCTTCTTTCTCGACGAGAATATGGGGAATCTGATTGTGTGCCAAAATCTTGAGCAGATCGTGGCCGATACCGGGCTCGTTGTAGTTGACGAAACACGTAGAAAATATCGCCACTTTGCCCGGCGTGCGTTCACCGTCTTTAACCGGAAAACTGTCATTGGGCCGGGCGCCGCTGCGGAATTTTTTGCTTGCGTAGCCGGGAATCCACGCGTCCTTGTCGACCCCCAATTGGCTTTCCATCAGGCCACGCGCCAGCTTGGTTTTATTCGCCGCATTCACCGTTTGTGTCACGATGGGTATGCCGGCGAACATGCCGAGCTTATCGGTGCTGGACAAAAACTTATCGCGGAACTTGCCACCGGTTTTCTTGAATTGCACCGCCTTGGCGCGCAACATTGTGTGGGGAAAATCCAGATTCCAGGGATGTGGCGGCACGTAAGGGCATTTGGTCATGTAACACAGGTCGCACAGATAACATTGGTCCACCACGTCCCAATACTTCTCTTTCTTGACGCCATCCATTTCCAAGGTCGGACTTTCGTCGACCAAATTAAACAGGGTCGGAAATGACCCGCACAAGCTCACACAACGGCGACAACCGTGGCAAATATCGAAGATGCGCTCCATTTCGTGGAGCACCTTTTCTTCGCTATAAAAGTCGGGATTTTTCCAATCCAGCGCGTGCCGGGTAGGCGCTTCAAGATTACCTTCGCGAGTGGTCATAGCCTGTAATTAATTCTGAAAACGGAAGGATCCACTATGAAATAAAATGCGGAGTGATAAACGTGCGTTCATCACTCCGCTTTTAGCCTAGCTGCTAGTCTGATAAAGCATCCAGAGATTTCTGGAAGCGATTGGCGTGGGAACGCTCGGCTTTAGCCAGGGTTTCGAACCAATCGGCGATTTCGTCGAAGGCTTCGCTGCGCGCGGTCTTCGCCATGCCGGGATACATGTCGGTGTATTCGTGGGTCTCGCCTGCGATGGATGCTTTTAAGTTATCGCGAGTACCGCCGATAGGCAGGCCCGTTGCGGGATCGCCTACGGTTTCCATATATTCCAAGTGGCCGTGGGCATGGCCGGTTTCACCTTCGGCGGTGGAACGAAATACCGCCGCCACATCATTTTGGCCTTCAACGTCCGCCTTCGCCGCAAAATACAAGTAGCGACGATTTGCTTGGGATTCGCCGGCAAATGCGGCTTTCAGATTTTCGTGGGTTTGACTGCCTTTGAGTTGCATCAAGATCTCCTTTTAATAGTCCGCCTGAATTTGCGTGCAACTGACGTGTAGTTAACATCAGGTTGCAAACAATATTTTAGACTAAGTCTAAATCATAAAATTCCGCACTGAGCCTGTCAAGTAGAACGCGCGTATTTGCTCTCCATGGAGCGCGGATGGCGATGATCACGCTTTAAGAACGGCGCCAACTCTGAAAGCGCGAGCCGATACACGTCACGCTTGAACTCAATCACGCTCTCCAACGGCACCCAATAACCACTCCAACGCCAGGCGTCAAATTCCGGATGGTCGCTTGCCCGTAGGCTGACATCGCAATCGCGGCCCACTAAACGCAGCAAAAACCAAATTTGCTTTTGCCCGCGGTACGCACCGCGCCACTCGCGCCTGATCCACTGATCGGGCACTTCATAGCGCAGCCATTCTTTCGTTCGTCCCAAAATTCGTACATGCTGACGCAACAAACCAACTTCCTCGCACAGCTCGCGATACATCGCCTCTTCGGGCGTTTCGCCATGTTTCATGCCGCCCTGCGGAAATTGCCAAGAATGTTCCCGAACCCTCTTACCCCAAAAAACTTCATTCTTCCAGTTGCATAGCACAATGCCGACATTGGGGCGGTAACCGTCACGGTCTATCATTTTCGCCGCCAAAAATCTTTAATCTGAGGCAAATTGTTTCACACTTTCCGTCGCTTTTGAAGCACTAAGATTGCCGGGGTAAACGGGCGGCTTGGCTCGTTCTCATGAGTAACCTGCGCACCGCCTTAACTGACATCCCAATGCACCACGCCAGAAGCCAATACCAGAGCGGCTCTTAGGCCACTCCTTGCCACGAGGCAGGCTGGACACTGATCTACGGTAATGAAAAACGCGCCACATGCTGTGGCGCGGAATGATCAAATTGCGCAAGGGAGTAATCTAAGTCGGCAAGGGCTGAGCGTTAAAAAAAGCCAGTCTCTAGAGCGGCTAAGAGCCGGCCGTATGCAATCCGTATTTCGCAGCGCAGATTAGCCGGTTGCTGAAAAACTCTCTAATGTCATTCTGAGAAGCCCTTCGCTGCGCTCAAAGGTAAATTCCACGACGAAGAATCGGCTGTTGCAATCGGTTGAGTCACCGAGAACAGCAGATTTTCCCCCGATCAAGTACGGGCTAAAGGCGGCTCAGAATGACAAGCCATTCGTTGGGCATTGGCTTTTTCAGCAGCCGACTAGAGTTGCGTCGCCGGCAGGTTGGAATTAGCAGACGAGTCCGGTAGGTCACCCCAGCCGCGCAGCGTCGCAGCGTCACGATGCCAGCGTAGATAAACCTCGATATCCCCGGAGATTTGCTTGGCGTTGATAGCGTTATCGCGCTTTTCCCGTTTTAGTACGTCTGGATTTTGCTTACCGAACCCATGGGGGCCGACATCTTTTGCCTGCGCGCTCATGGCGCAAAACGCAAACGCTATGACCACTGGATAATAAAATTGTTTCATCATTCCCCCTTGTTAGCGGTGTGTGGCACTATGTCATTCGGACGATTACTATGCGCTTAGACGTTGGGCGTGTCAACAATCTGACCTAGACAATATGGAGAATGCCACTCTGCTCGAATACTCGGTCTCAATTAGCACCGTCGAGAGGGAAACGGGCCTTAGTAAAGACACGCTTAGAATTTGGGAGCGGCGTTATGGTTTCCCGCGGCCAACGCGCGACAGCAACGGTGATCGCATCTACACATTGTCTCAGGTGCAGCGCCTGCGCCTCATCAAACGCCTGATCGACCGTGGTGAGCGCCCCGGGAAAATTGTCGCTAAGCATGCCGATCAATTGGCTGAACTGGCTGCCCAATGCGATCCGCTTGCTAGCCTTGATTCCGAAACCAAGCACGAACTCAGCAATTATGTTCGCTTGATCAAGGAGCACAACACTGCCGAGCTCCGCAGCACCTTTAAAGATGCGCTGCAGCGGCAGGGGCTGCAATCGTTCCTGGCCGATACCATTAGGCCGTTGAGCGCCTATGTCGGGGACGCCTGGATGTCGGGCAGCATCCATATTTTTGAAGAGCATCTATACACGGAAGTCGCGCAGAATATTCTTCGTCTGGCGGTCGCCGGCGACACGATGCCGCTGCGGCCACCTAAGGTCTTGCTTACCACCCTTCCCAACGAACTGCACGGTTTGGCGTTGCTCATGGTAGAGGCCCTGTTGGTGGGCGAAGGCGTGGCATGCGTTTCCCTAGGGACGCAGTTGCCGATAGGCGAAATTGTGGCGGCTGCCCGGGCCCATCGCTGCGATATCGTTGGCCTGTCGTTTAGCGCGGCGTATCCTTCGACCAAGATTCCTCGCGAGGTCGCGAATCTTCGTCTGGCCTTGCCGCGGCAAATCGATATTTGGGCGGGCGGCGAGGCCATCGCGCGACTGAAAAACCGCCTCGAAGACGCCGCCATGTTCGGAACCGTGCAGGATGCCGTTACCGGGCTGGACCTCTGGCGCGAACGACACGCCGACTAGCAGGTTGAACTGACGCGCCCTTTGCCTGTCTCAGCAACCCATCCCATGGTTGCCATAAATGAATCTCGTGGAAACAAACAGTATCTGCCAACCCAGGCTTGCGCAGTCTGAGATCGGCCCATGACCTGGCGGAAAAAATGGGCATGCACTTGGCTTGAGGTTAAACCGAGATTTTCCATTAGAGAATATTCAAGGCGAGTAAAGCGGGGTAAATTTAGCGGGCAAGTGAACGGTTTTAGCGGCATCCCACAAGCTTTGCATCCAGGCGCGATGTTGCATCGCCAAGCAAACGCTCATTTCCCTACATTCCCCCTTTAATACGAGAGTGCAAGGAGGGTCTACTTGAATTAGGACCTATTGCTTTGACGAATGTCAACGACCACATCGGTAAACGTTACAAAGCTGTCGGTAGCTCCTACCTTGACTTGGGTCCCCTAAAACATAAATAGCCCCGCAATGACATTGATTCGTTAGCGAGGATTCTCCCTCCCGCAGCAAGAGGCGAAGCGCGAAAGGTCGATAGGCTGGCACACTAATTGCATGGGTCGGGGTACCTTAATTGATGAAATGTTC